>NZ_JBHYGR010000143.1:0-24223 GCF_042738155.1 Kitasatospora sp. NPDC059088
TCACCGCCCTGAACCTGGGCACCACGGCCCCGACGGACCTCGCACCGTTGCGCACCGTCCCGAACCTGCGCTGCCTGGACCTCTCCCGAGCCGCCGCCACAGACCTCGCCGTCCTGACCGAAGTTCGTAGGTCCCCGGTCCGCCCGCCCGCGGTGACAGGGCGCAGTCGATCCTGGATCCGATCTGATTGATGGCGTAACTGGTCTCGGTACCAGCCAATGGCCCGTCGAGAAAGACCGCCGAACACACATTGATCTTGGGGGCGCGCACAACTGCGTCGAGCCCGTAGCGCTCGGCGAGATCCTCTGGCGTCAGGCTCGGGTCGACGAGTTCGGTTGCATCTCCGGGCAGGATCAACAGGTGACGGCCATCCGCACCCACCGGGCCTGCACTGAGGGTTCCATGTCGACTCGACATGGCGGTGTCGGTCTCGGCGTGTTCGTAGATCCAGCCAGCAGAGGTGTCGGGGGCTCGGACTGCTAGGTAGGTGTGTTTGGTGGCGGGGTTCCGGGGGCCCGCTGCTCGACCGGGCGGCCTCGGAAGCCAGCAGGCGGCAGCCCTGCCTGGTCGAAGCTCAACGATCTCGGTCCGCCCGTTGAACGGGCCACCGACGATCTCGATGCCCACGGTGTTGTTGACAGTCTCGCCTGACCAGTCTCACCGAACCTTGACCGACGGCGGTTTATCTCAATGAACTTTGACCGGGCGGTTCAGGGCGTCCTCGGTTCGTACGAAGGCTGCTGCCTCCAGCAGATACCAGCCGTCGATTTCCACTGCCAGCGGCTCCCGGGGCCGCCACCCGCGGGCGAGCGCCGCGTGGAGCAGAGCCCGGACCGCACCCGGTTCGTGGAGGTTGAGGGAGTTGCCCTCGACGTCGCCCACGTCGCCCGATCCCGTGGGGAAGCCGTCTGGGACATACCTGCCGGGGCCTTCGGCGAAGACGATGTGCAGCGGGCCGCCGGTGCTGGGCGGCTGCGGGTACAGCGTGAGGGTCTTGCGGCACTCTGCGGACTGACCATCCTGCAGCGGTCGGTGGTGGTGCCGGAGGGTCCACAGGTACACGTGTCCGTCGTCGACCAGTTGGCGGGGCTTCTTCGGATGGCGAGGCACGGAGCTGAGAGTACGCGTCCTACTCACAAGTCGCCCTGCTGCTTGCTCCGGTCAAACTTCGGTGAGACTGATCAAACTGCCTTGAGACGGGTGATTGATCTCGGGCTCCTCCTCGCGGCGTCGGCGACCGGGCCGCCGGTCAGTGTCGCCGAGGCCCGTACTCGCGCTGCGGCGCGAGTACGGGCACGCCGGAGCCAGGCCGTACGGCGGTGCGCTCACCCGGCCGCAAGCAGGTCGACCTGGCCGGGGCAGCCGCTCGGGCCGGCGCATTGCCGGAAGGGTCAACGGCGTTGCCGCTGGTCGGGTGGGCTACGGCAAGGGGCCGAGGTCGCCGTGGACGACGGTCTCGGTGATCAGGGGGCGGTCCCAGAGGGCGAGGATCTCGTCGGCCAGGGCCACGACGGGCCGCGGGTCCGCTCTCCCGGAGGTCTCGATGGAGGCGGCCAAGAGGCTGCGCGGGACCGCTCCGGCGTCCAGCAGGATCCGCCAGTCCCCGGGCGCGAGTTCGAGGAACTCCAGTCCGGTCAGTGCGGCGATCTCCAACGGGTCGGCCAGTGTGCCGGGGTAGGCCGTGAGCGTGCGCAGACGGGGCAGCCCGACGACGGGGGCGAGGCTGAGGGGCGTGCCACTCCATGCCCCGATTCTCAGGACTTCCAGGGCGGGGTGGGCGGCGGCCTCGATGCTCCCGATGCTCCGGTCGTGGACGATGGCCGTGACCGGCCGCTTGTCCCACCGGTGTCCGGTGTACCAGTCCCGTTCGGGGCCGAGGACCAGGTCGGTGAGCGATTCGGCCCACAGTGACGCGCCGATGCTCTGCTCGTGGTCGAGCACGATGACCTGGCCGAGGTGACCGCGGGGGCCGGGCGTCAGGTCGACGGCGACCATGTCGCCTCCGCCGGTGCCACCGAGAACGATCCACCCCGGAGAACCGACCAGGTCCTGTACGGCGTCGTCGGGTCCGGTGAGGACGGCCCCCGTCGCCGCGTGCTCCCAGCGGAAGTGCGAACGGTTGGACAGGTCGGCGACGGCGAGGTACTCCAGGGAGCTCAGCTCGAAGCCGACCGCGTTCCAGACCTGCTCCGCTGCCGCGTAGTCGTCCTGCCAGTCCTCCCACCGTGCGCGCGTCACCCGGTAGAGCGCCTTGACCTCCTCGGGAAGCGCGAGGCCCAGCCGCTCCTCCGCGGCGGCGATCTCTCCCTCGGTGGCGCCGATCGCATCCGGTATCCGCTCGCGCAGGGTCCGTTCCAACAGTGCCGCGTCCGCGGACGGGGCCGGCCGTGCCCCGTCCGCGGGTTCCGGCAGGCGGCGCCACGGCTCGGGAACCGCGCCCTCGACGAGGGTCAACGCGCCCACAGGGCCGCCGAGGCCACGATCGGCTGCCGGGCTGCGGTCGAACAGCCGTAGAACCGCCGCTCCGCTCGGCGGGATCTCCACGGAGAAGCCGACGTCGGCCACGCCGGCCCCGGCGAGCGTGTCCCGCACCCGTTCGATCGCATCGTGCTCCTCCTGGTTGTCCGACACCAGCAGGGCCCGACCGGGCGGCGGGTAGCGCCACTTCACGGGCACGCTGTACGAGCCGCAGCTGATATCGCCCGAGACCTGGCCGCCCGGCACGGCAAGCGCCTGCGCATTCACGGTCCGCAGGAGCCGCAGCAGCGGCTCCCAGGTCTCGAAGTCGTACAACGAGGACAAGTGGGCCTCCGATTGGTGCGGTGATCGCAATGGCGGCGATTATGTCCGCCACCTACGACAACCCCCCTGCCGGGGGCCGACGTGAGCCTCGGCCGGGCCGCGCACGAACACCGCCGGTCGACGACAAGGCCCGATCGCAGTTGGGAAACTGAGTCCCTACGGTCCCTTCACGAGGACGCCAAACCGAGACTGACCTGGACAAACGGCACACAACCGAAGGATCCAGGCACGGAGACGGGAAGCCGAGCAGCCCGGGCACCGCACTTCTCCCCCAACCCCGGGGCAGGGGCTGAGCCGAGGCCTTCGCCGCGGCCATGGGCCGCTTCGGGGTGTCGTCGGAGGTGCTGACGGACAACGGCAAGCAGGTCACCGGCCGGGGCCAACGCCACTACCTGGTCCGCTACTTCCTGAACTGGATCACGAGCCGCCAGCTCACCCGCGAGCTCTCCGTCCCCTCCATCCCGAGCCAGGAACCCCAGGACCTGCTCGACGAGGACGACCGACGGCCACTCCTCCAGCACTGCCCGACCGACGATGCCCCACCCACGGACGTCCGGGCAGCCGGCGCGATCACCCTGCTGTTCAGCCCGTCAACCGAACGTCTCTGTCACCTGACGCCCGGGCACCTCAAGTTCGGTGACAACCACACCCACCTCGTCGTGGGCCGCCACCCCGTGCTGCTACCCCTCGCGACTCGCCGGAATCCTGCGGCACCTCGCTGATCAGCCCCGGCTGCGGGCCACAGCTCTAACGATCCCGCCCAGGCCCTCGATGGCTCTTCCCGGGTATGGTCCGTGGCAAGCCGTTCTCGACGCATGGCATGACGCAGAAGCTGGGCCGCCAAGGCATCCCGGTTCGCACCGCCCGCAACGCGGCGCTGGCCGCCCTCGCTGCTGATCTCCCCAGCCCGATACTCGCCGACGTGACCGGGATGCACCGCCACACGGCGCTCCGCTGGGTCGCCTACGCCCGACGCGACTGGGCCGAGTACCTCGCAGCTCGAACCGAGGACCGAGGACCGACAGAAGGACAGACGGTGACCACCACGACCGGCCACAACGACCGGCGCACAGCCCAAGAAGTGCGCGAGTACCTGCTCACCCAGTTGAACGACGCGCTGCGTCGCCCGGGGATGTACGGCGGGGAGACGGCACTCAGGCTCTACCTCGACACCGTGGCGTTCGCGCACACCTCCGAACAGGCATGGCAGCGGGAACTGAGGGACCTGCTAACCCGCCGAGGATCCTCCTCCACCGGCGTACGCGGGGCCTTCCAAGATCTCTGGGGTGACACACACGAGGGAGCCGTGGCCTCGGTCTACGCCGAGATCGCACACCGTCAGGGATGGCTGCGACTCGACCGGACCCTCACCTCGGCTGAGCACGACGAGATCCGTCGTGTCAGCGAGACCTGGTGCCGCAAGGACCGCCTCCTCAGCGACGTCGTCACGGCGTTCGGTCAGCCCTCGGTCCTCTTCGGGGGGAACAACCCCAACTACCCCAAGACGCTGGCCTACGCGACCGACCGACGTGACGACACCCTGCTCTGCTTCCACCTCTGGAACACCTTCGCCCCGAGTCCAAGCTCGCCGTCGGCCTCCGTCCATGCCGAACCCGTCCTCTGGGCCTTCCGGGACAGCGGCACCCTGTTCACGGACGGCTTCACATTCACACCGGAGGGATCCGCCCGCCGCTCCGCGGCTATGCTCCCGGTGCATGACCGCCGACTCGCCTGAGTCCCCTGCACCGCTCCAGCACCCCGGGATCGCTGGAGAGCCGGCGGACGACGATGCGTTGATCGAGAAGCTGCGTACCCGGGCCTGGGATCCGGGGCGGCGCTTCGACACGGCGAGGGTACCGAGCTCCTGGATCGCGGAGCGCTACGGAGCTGACTGGTTCGACCGACCCAACCCGGATCCGCGGTCTACGGGTAGCGACGGGACGGTCCGACTCAGATCCTCAACCGCGGAAGTCGCCTCCTACTACGCGGACGCCCCACGCAAGCTGCTGTTCCCACCCGTCACCATGGCCGAGGTCGCGGACAGTGGGTTCGGTCCCGGTGGTGGGCTCGTCAGCCTGCGTGAGGCGAACCGGGCTCCGAGGCACCTGAGCGACTGGCCGTCAGCAATGAGCGTCCGTGAGCGCGATCGCACGGCGGGCGTACTGACGTCCTGGTTCTTCCTGACAGGCGGCGGCTGCACGATGTCCTGGTACGTCTCGTTGCTCGCCGACGACAACCCGGTGCTGCTCTACGACTGCGACGGCTGGGTTCCCGACTGGGGCGAGACCCCGCACGGTGGCTTGTCCTACGCGACGTCGTCGTTGCGGAAGTGGCTCTGGACATGGGCCGAAGCGGCGATATCTGGCGCGAGGTTCTGGACCAATGACCGCCCGCCTCCATTCCAGTGGAGTGCCGAGATCCGCGACTCGGCCGCACCGGACCGAGATCGATCGAAGGAATAGCACACGGTCGGAATAGCCCCCTCCCGCCAGTAGAGATCGCCGTCAAGGAGCGACGGAGGCGTCGGGTGCCGTCAGCGTCGATCCTCGCCATGAACACCGCCCGCCATCCGTCGACGGGCCCGTCGTCTTCCTCGGGCATGGGTACTTCGCTCCTCGGAGCATCCTCGGCCGACCACCGGATGCCGCTTGTCACGTCGCCCGCCAGGTCCCGGTGCCACACCGCTACCGCGGCATGGCCGGGCGCGGAGCCGCACGGGTCGGCTCCTGGGCGGGATCGTTCCCGTCTTCGCCGCCGACAACAGCGGGACCTGTATCCGTGCCCCTTGGCAGCCCCGGCAACCGCCCGGCAACCCTGGACGTCGCGGCATCGGCTCAGAGGAACCGGCTGGCGGCATTCTCCAGCCGAAGCCCTACTCTGGACGGCGCCAGGATGACCCGCCGGGGATTGGCCTACGGCTCCGACCAAGATGGGCGCCCCTCCGGCGGGAACGGACCGCTGGCGGCCGGCGAGGGCGGGCACCGCGCGACGTGCCAACGCAGGCTGAATGCGGAACTCCCAGACCTCTGGTCGGCCCGGCAGACGAACACCTCAGACACCGATCAGGTCGGGGTAGTGGCCCACGTAGGACGGGACCTTGCGGGTGACCGCCTCACGCGCGGGCACCCAGGCGACGGCCTGGCCTTCGTCGCCGAGTCGGATCGCCTCCTTCCGACGTCGTAGACGGCATGCAGTACGCGGGTCATCGCCGAGACCCGCTCGTACCGGGGACCGGGGACCGGGGACCGGGGACCGGGGACCACCCTCACATCAGTAATCCGGATCCCGGCCTCCTCACCGACCTCGCGTACCGCCGTCTCGGCCGAGGTCTCGACGCCCTCCCGTTCGGCTTCACCAAAGCACGGTGACGGTTGCTGGAAGCGCCCCACGGGCTGCCGGGGTTGGACCGGCGAAGCAGGCTGAATCGTGGGCACGGCTAGTACTCCAGCAGCCACTCCCTGCTGGCCCTGGGCTGTCCGCCAGAGGCAGGGGCGGCTCCTGCGGGCCGTGGTAGCAGCCCACAGGAACCCTCTCGCCTGACCAGTACCGGCTGTGTTCAGCGGGCCTGGAGCAGCTCGATGACCTGCATCGGGCTCTTCTCCAACGTGAACCAGTCGGCGACGACGACCCGGCCCGCGTCCTGGGTGAAGGAGAGCGCAGCCTCCAGGGCAGGCCGGAGTTCACTGCTCACCAGCTCCTCCTCGCACATGTGGAGCGGGTGCTTCGCCACCACGGCGTAAGGCAGACCGCGGGCCTTGAAGGTCAGCCCGGGCAGGCCGGTGTCGAGGAAGGCGCCCTTGTACATCTTCTCAAGGCCGGCCAGCGACTGGCGGGCGCGGTCGTCAGAGGTGCTGGCGAACCCTCCAGAGAGGACGGTCAGCAGATCGCCGGCCAGGCGCCAGTCGAGCAGGGGGTGGTAGGCCATGTTGGAGTAGTCGCGCAGGCAGCCGGGGCAGGAGGAGGTGCAGACGAGGGAGTGGTCGCTCTGCCTCAGCGAGTCCAGGTAGGCGTGGGTGGCCCGCATGTAGTCGGCGACGACCTGCGGGCTGCCGAGGTGCGTACTGAAACCTGCGCCGTTCTCCAGGGCGTCGGCCAGGAACGTGTAGGCGACGTGGCCGTCCGGATGTGCTCCGTGATGGATTCCGGCCAGGAGTTCCTGTCGGCCGACGTCGAGGAACTTGGCGGCCGCGCTGCGCAACAGGAACGCGAGCGAGTACCAGGCGGCCCGCCGACCGTGGCTGATGTCGCTGCCGTAGGCGGGGGCGGTGGGAGACAGGTTGAGCCGGTAACCGTGGATCTTGTCAACAGCGGACGTAGGACCGAGGAACAGGAAGTCCGTGGGCAGGACGGCCCCGAGGGCCACCTGGACCTCGTCGTCGCCTACCGGGCCGGCGCCCCTGACGGCGACGTACCCTCCCCAGCTGCCGGGTACGGGGCGCAACCTGAACAGGTCGCCGTTGTTGTCGTTGATGATGTAGCGCTCGCCCGGCCCGGAGTAGACGTGTGCCCCCTGCCAGGAGGTGAACCGGAGCGCTGGGAGGTCGGCGGCGGCCCGGGATGAGACGGTGCGCGGGGTCCAGGCGAAGACTCCGTCGAAGTCGCGCTGTTCGCTGGCGCTGAAGCCTGCGGGTTCCCCCAGGTCGACGACACTGTAGTCGTCCGCGCCGCAGACGGGGCAGGGCCCCTGGCCGGACGGCTCCTTCTCGACGTGGTTGCAGACCCGGCACAGTCCCACGGGCCGGCGGTTCTCCAGCGGGTCCGCGACAGGCCTGGGGCGGTTGGGCGCGGGCTCGAACTCGGTGATTCCGGTGACGGTGAACACCTTGCCGTCCTTGACGACTTCGCTGCCCGGGGCGAACTGTGAGAGCGACATGGCGATGTCGCGGTCGATCGTGTTGTCAGGCGGCCAGGGGAAGTTCCTCTGCGGGACCTTCAGGTACAGCTGCCTGACGCGGGTGGGGAAGCCGAACATGGGCAGCACGCCCGCGTGCGCGAGCCGCTCGCTGAGCTCCTCGGCGCCGGTGGGCTTGGCGGCCACGTCGGTGACGTCCTTCAGCAGTTTCTCCAGCCACTGACTGGTGAGGATGTCGGCCGGATCGAGCGGGGTGAAGGCGCTCAGAGCCTGTGCCGCCGCAGCCAGTACGCCGTCCTGCCGGCTGAACCACTCCCGGACGGCGGGCAGGGCAGCGGCCCATCCCCGGGCCTTGCCGAACTCGCCGTGCACGCTGCCCGCGCCCCCGTGCTCGTCGAGGCTGCGGAACGCGAGGCGCAGGACCTCAGCGGCCAGGGCCCGTTCCAGGATCTCCCGACGCTCAAGGGTGAGGTAGGGAGGCGGAGTGGGGTCGTTGGTGATGGACGACGGATTCGCGAAGTAGTGCTCGTCGTGGCTGCGCCCCCGGCAGACGGTCAGCGCGACCGCGACCGGGGAGGTCCGGCGGCCGGCCCGCCCGACCCGCTGCTGGTAGTTGAAGCGGCTGGGCGGCATGTTGGCCATCAGGACGGCGGACAGCGGTCCGATGTCTACACCGGCTTCCATGGTGGTGGTGACCGACAGGAGGTCGATCCCGTGCACGAGCGGGACCTCGGGCGGGTCGTTCAGGAAGACCTGCTGGAACCGGGCCTGACGGGACTGGGCATCGAGACGGTCCGTCTGGCCCGTCAGCTCGGCGCAGTTCAGGCGGAAGGCGGCACGGCCGCCGACTGCCTTCCAGGCGTAGTAGTCGCCCGCTTCCGGGTTCTCGTCGGGGTCCGGCTGCGCTGGGAGCGCGCTGTGGCAGCGCGTGCAGGTTCCGGCGCTTGGCGTGAGGTGTCGGCGCGAGCAGTGGCCGCACCGCCAGGAACGGCCAGGAGAAGGCTGGACGGCCGCCTTCCTCGGGTCGATGAGGTATTCCCTCACCGCGCTGCCCCACGCGGCCTCGGCGGCGTTCTGCACGTCGTCCGGGTGCATACCCCGGTGATCGGCGACGGCTTTCCAGTATTCGCGGAGCTGCGCCGGAGGCTTGTCCCTGCCGTCGCGGAGGAGATTGAACCGGCGCAGCTCGGCGAGGATCCGCAGGCTGGCCCGGCCGAGGCCGTCAGGGTCCGGGGCGGCTGGCGAGGGAGCGACGGAGCCCAGTCCGAGCGATTCGATATCGCGGCCGACACCGGAGAACAGGGCTTCGAGGGTGTTCTCCAGGAGCCCGTCCTCGGAGTTCAGCGCAGCCTTGCGGGCGTCCGAGGTTCCCGGCAGGAGCGCGGGGGGCTGATGGTCCCAGTCGAAGAGCTCGTGCCAGGGCAGCTCATTGACCTGCTGCACACTCGGCTTCGGGCCCGCGGGGTTGACTCCCAGGGAGAGCAGGCGCGTGTTGACGTGCAGCCTGGCCAGGGACTCGAGGGTCGGCGGAGACGTGAGCCGCGCTCCGGCCGCGGCCGCGTCGGCCTCGTTCTGGAGCAGCAGCGCCAGGCGCAGGGCGTCCAGAGCACTCTTGTCCCGCGCCCCGAGGCGTTCGAGCGCCGCAGCGCCTGCCTCGGACTGCGCCTGCGGATCATTGCGGATGGCGGCCACGTCTTCAGCGGCTTCGGCGGACTTTCCCAGCTCGTCCAGGGCAAGGAGCCGGACGAGGTCCTGGTAGTGCCGCAGGGCGATGCCTGCGGAGAGCTTGGCGGCGTCCTGCCGACTATCGGTGAAGACGATCAGCTTGCGCTCAGCAGGCTCGGCGAACTGCTCGGCGAGCTCGTCCGACAGCACCTGGTTGATCTTCTCGAAACCGGTCCTCATCGTCCGCACAGCCGATGCCAGCCGCGCGGGATCAGTGATGGGCCTGCGTGTGCCGCGCTTGGTGTAGACACGCTCCCAGTCGGCTCCACAGCAGGGGCTGCGGGTAGGGAAGGGCGGGAACGAGGAGAGCGCGTGCCCGGGTTGGCCGGTCTTCTTGTCGACAGGAGTGCTCACATGGAAGCTCCAGCCGGTGGACTTGGCCGCCCCGTTGGTCAGCAGCCCGGTGGCCGGGTCATAGGCACTGCGCCGGAAGGCGAACGTGACACTGCTGTTGTCAGCACTCCACTCAGCGTCGTCATCGGCACGCTGAGGCCCTTCGGAGGGCCAGTAGACGATGTAGTTCTCCGCCGACCGGTCTCTGCCGGTCTGGTCGGGGGCACGGGACAGGTCAGGGCTGTCAGGCAGCAGCACAGACCTGAACGCCTTGCGTTCGGTAGCGCTCTGCGGCACGTAGCCGCCGAGCATCGCCTCGCCGCAGGACTGGCAGTAGAGCAGCTCCAGGACGCGGGCGCCGCAGTCGCAGAACGTGCGCGGGACGGAGTAGATCCTGCCGACGGACCGCGAGGAGTCCTGGAAAGCGGCATGGACCTCCGGGCACCGGGGGTCCGAGCACGCCCACATGCCCGCCACGTTGCGGAAGAAGAGGTGGATCCGGATCCTGGGCAGACCGCTGACCCCGGCCTCCGCAGCAGCGCGGATGGCGGCCGCCGTCCCCTCCAGGGCCTTCCGGGCCTCTTCTGCGCTGCTGGAAGGGAACAGCTTCCCGGCAAGGGCTGCAGAGGCCATAGCCGGGGCGGACGGCCCCGTCGATCCGGCACCGAGCGCGCTGGCCAGCGCCTCCGCCGCGCGCGTCTCGGCGAGCAGCCCGGCTGCCTCAGCCGGATCAGGTTCAGTCCCCGAGTACCCCGCCAGCCTGGAGGCCGCGGCCGAGAGGTCCCCCGGGCCGGCGGCACGGGGCGCCGCCTCCCCGGAGATGAAGTGGAAGGACCCCTCCTCTGCGGCGAAGAACTCCTGCAGGAACCGGCGGTCCTTCCCGCGGGTCTCGTCCAGCGACGCGGACGCGGCGAGGATCCTGACCTTCTCGGGGCGCTGGCTCAGGCCGAGCCGGTGGAGGAGGTTGCGGACCAGGTACGCGGTCTCGGTCCCCTGCGTCCCCCGGTACATGTGGAGCTCGTCGACTACCAGGGTGAACCGGGCGTCGTCGTGGGAATCCAGCCACTGCGCGGTTTTGAGGAAGAAGTCTTCGTCGCGGCTGCGCTGGAGCATCACGCCGAGCATGGAGTAGTTGGTGATAAGGATGTCGGGGGACGCATCGTACATGTCCCACCTGCTGCGCATCTCCGCCCCGTCCAGGCGGGGGGCGAAGTAGCGGATGTCCTCCCTGCCGCTTTCGTCGGCGGCCTTACGGGCACGCTCGCCGCGGGCGGCGGTGGCCTTCAGGTAGCTGCGCAGCTCGCTGACAGCGAAGCCCCGGTCCCGGTGGCCGGTCACGGGGGTACTGCCGGTGAAGCGCCCGAAGTAGAAGCGGTGGCCGTTGCGGTGGCCGTCCAGCCACTCACGCGCCCGGTCGCTGTCCAGGGCCCGCCTGAGCCTGACGAGCTGGTCGTCCACGAGGGCGTTCATCGGGTAGAGGACCATCGCCCGGACAGCGGACGGGTGCCCGGTCTCACCCTGCCGCTGAGGGCAGTACTCGTCCGAAGCCCATTCCCACCACGGGCTGGGGCTTGCGGGCCCGCCCTTCCAGCCCCGGGACTCGCGCAGCAGGTCGGCCAGGATGGGCAGGAGGAATGCTTCGGTCTTCCCCGATCCGGTGCCGGCGGTGATCACCGCATTCCGCCCGGCGGCCATGGTGCTCGCCAGGGCCCGTTCCTGGTGGGTGTAGAGCTCCATGCCCTTCGCGAAGAGCCCGCACTCAGCGAACTCCGCCAGCTCGCTGGGAGCTCCGGCGGCCTTAGCCGATTCGGCGATGCTGTGCCCCGAGAGGGCGTACTCCGGCCGGAGCTCGACATGCGGGTCGGCGAATATGCCGCCGGGCTGGTCGAGCAGGGAGCGGCGCTCGGCCTGGAGGCCGTCATTGCGGAGCCGGAAGGCGGTGTCGTAGTAGCGAAGGTAGGCCTCGGCCAGGGCGTTGTGCGTGGCGAAGGCATCCAGGCCGGGCAGGGGCGTGCTCATGCAGTCTCCAGACGGCGGCGCAGAGTGCGGGCGATGCGGTTGGCGATGAAGAGGGGGACCCCGTCGTAGTGCTCCTCGCCTGCCATGCGCAGGCTTGCAAGCCCGGTGCACAGGACGGCGGCCCGTTCCTGGGCCAGCGGCAGAGGGGTCCTGCGGTCAACGGTCATTCGTCCCAAGGAGTTGGGTCCCGGCTCCCCGGCTCGGTCGGCCTTCCAGTGCAGAGGGAACGCTGCCGGGGGGACGACATGGTGGATGCCAGCTCTCCGGTCGACGCTGTGCCAGGTCTGCTCCGGGAACGGGGCGGGTGCGTGCAGGGGGCCGGGCACTGCCTGCCGCCCGGGCCTGTGCAGCAGCGCGTAGCGGTGCTGACGGCTGAACCGCGTGAACCGGTAGAGGCCGGGTACGGGCCAGCTGCTCCCGAGGTTGACGGAAGAGAACCGGCCAGCGACGGGATCGAACCGTTCGACTGTGCTGTCGCGCGCCGGAGGGGCTGCCAGGTCCCCCATGACGAACGCCCCGAGGGACCTGGCAGCGGACTGGGCCGCGCAGGGGACGGCCGCGACACCGGCGGACGCGGCGAACTCATGGAGGCGGGAGCGCTCTTCGTACTGCAGCCACAGGGGCGTCGGCAGCGGTATCCCGGACTCCTCGGGGCCCTGCGGCGCGGCCACCGCCCCGCGCGCCCGGTAGAAGTCCGGGCCGACGGGCCTGGCACCGGTGAGAACGGCGGTCTGGGTGTTCCCAGGCAGGTCCGTGACCTCGCACGCGTTGGCGCTCCACCGGCCGGTGCGCCAGTCGATGCTGACGGCGCCCAGGGCTTCGATGCGGCCGAGCCATTGGGTGACGGGTTTCCGCTCATAGCCGCTGGCCCACGACGCGTCACGGATGAGCGCGGCCAGAGAGCCTGTGCCCTGTTCTGCCATCCAGGAGATGAAGAGGTCCGGGTCAAACACGTGTGAACCCCCCACGCGGGAACTGGCTGAGCGCGGCTTCCCGGTAGCGCTTCCACAGTGAGGAGTGCGGGACGCCGGCCAGGTCGAGCAGGACGAGCCTGCTCCAGAAGTCCTTGGCAGCCCTGCTCAGGCTTTCGAAGGCCGGGGCCTGCGTCCTCAGCAGCGTGACGGCAGGCACGCCGGCCCCGGAAATGGCCACCAGCCACACAGCGTCGGGCGGCACCGTCACGCGGACCGTTGCGCCGCCGCGTAGGACAGGGGCGCGCTCCGTCCACCACACGGGCTCCGGAGGCCGCCCGGGGGTGAGGAAGTGGCCCCGCGCGGTGAGGAAGCGCACGTCGCCGTCCAGCGGGACGGCGACGGTTCCTGGTTGTGTACCGGGAGGTTCGGCCGGAGGGCCCTCCAGGGGCTCCGGCGCCGGCTCGAGGTAGAAGCCAGTGGCAGTGCCGTCGGCCGCGAGCACGTGCCGTCCCGGGGTGAGGCCCCTTCCCCGCAATACCGTCAGACCGTCCGCAGGAACGTCCAGGGGCTGCCCGTCCAACGTCACCAGCCCGGGGCCGCGGAGATCCTCGGGGACCATGACGTCCGGCTCCGCGCCCAGCAGGAAGAGCGAACGGTGCCGCCACTCGCGTTTCACGAGCAGCCCGTTGCGCAGGCTCACACGGCGCACCGTATGATGGCGGACATTCCCGACGCCGGACCGTGACAGGGCTGCCGCGAGTGCCTGCTCGTCGTCGAACCGCAGCTTGGGGGTGACCTGCCAGCCCGGGATCGGGACGCTCTCAGGGCGGCGCCACTGGTGGCCGGTATCGGCCAGAAAGCGCTGGAGAGGACCCTGGCCGGACTGGGTGAACAGGAACACGTACGGTTCGAAGACAGTCAGCTTGTCGGTTTCTGTCCAGCCTCCGGCGACAGGGTCTTCGCGCAGAGCGAGGACGGTGCGGCCGCCTTCAATGCATGCGTCGGCCTTCGTGCCGCGCGCGGTGAGCCCGTGCTGCAGGGCCCGGGCCATGTCAGGCACCACGCCTGAGAGCCGGTACACCTGGTCCGCCAGCTCGAGTTCGAGCGTTCCAGCGGGGTGCTGCAGGGAATCGCGGTCTACGCCGGACACGGCCTCTGCATGCCAGCGTGGCTCCCACCCCGTGAACTCGTCCTCGAGGACGACGCGCAGGTGTACCTGGAGCAGGACGCTGTCGGCGCGGCCCTGGGCAGCGGACCCGTCCCAGCCCTCGAGCAGGGTTACCAGCAAGGGCTGCAGGAGGGGGCTCTCCGCTTGGGAATCAAGTGCCTGGCGAAGCCTCTGCGACAACCCCTCCGGATTGAAGGTGCTCCACATCCTGAGCGCCTTCAGCAGCCGCGCACCGTCAGTGCTCTGGCCCGGCGACAGGCCTCCTGCACGGAAGAACCGCTGCAAGGCCGCATGGTCGGATGCCCTGACCAGTGCCTGGGACTGGGCGTACCCGATCTTCCTGTAGGTGGGGTTCTCCTTGATCGTGCTGAGGCCTCGCGCCCCGTTCTGATCCCGGAGCCACTCATCCAGGCACACCCACTGGCCGACCACGGTCTCGTAGTTGCTCTCGAGCGGCTTCCGGTGCCGCTCCCCGCCCCATTCGGGCCGGAGAACCTCGGCAAGGCGTGAGTAGTACGCGGGAGCCCCGGGTCCCGCTTCGGTCCGCTGCATCCTGGCGGCGGCTAGGACGGCCGCGGCGAGGAGCGGCAGGCAGGGGGGCGGATCCTCGCGCTTCCCGCGCCTCCATAGGCGGCAGCGGTCCGCGACCGGATCGTACGGGTTCCCGTGCCAGGCGAGCACGGAGCTGACGGCAGTGCCGAGGTCCTGGACCTCGGCCCCGCCCTGGAGCTCCCGCAGCTCGCTGTCGCTGATGAAGAAGAGGACCGGTGTATCCCTGCGGTGCTCGCCGAAGAAGGCGCTGGCCAGGCGGGCCTGCCACCACTCGTACGCAGCCCAGAGGCTGTTCGGCTGGTCGCCGAACTGCTCCCTCACCTGCTGGTTCCATGCCAGGGAGCAGCCCCGGCGGCAGGGATCGCGCCCCGGCCTCGCGCAGGCAGTCCAACGACCGCGCGCCTATGCATGAACAGCCCCCACCCTCAGGAAACCGTGCTGATGAGCAGACAGCACAGCTCAGATGTATCACTCTGCAGCGGTCTGTTCATAGTCAGATGCTTCAAGGAGGGGAGGCGGGTCCGGGTTGCCCCGGAGGCTTCCTCAAGACAGGCACGAACACGGTTTCCTGGATGTATAGTTGGAAGATTTACCCAGACCTAGGCGGACAGGCTGGGTGCCTCTCGCGTCGGGGGCCGACAGCCGCACGGCCTGAGTGCCCCTCACAGCAGTCCGGCGTCGACCGAGACGGTTGCCAGGCCCGCGGGGCCGTAGAGGTGGAGCACCAGGTCCTCGGCACTCCTGTCCACGGCGATGCCGTGGACAGGAGCACCCGTCAGAAGGGTGTGGACGAGACCGCCCGTGCGAGGGTTCCAGATCCCCACGCCGCCGGTGCCGCCGGAAGCGAGCAGCGTCGGGCCGCCGGGGACGGGCAGGCCCGTCATGGTGAACGTGTCCGGGGATTTCCACGCCGTGACCTGCGTCAGCGTGGCCACATCCCAGACCCCGATGTCCGTTCCGTTCGCCATCACCAGCAGCGGGCCGTCGGCGCCGGGCAGGGTGCACAGGACACTGCCGTGACCGCCCTTGTAGTCCCAGCCGGACAGCGTGCCGGCACGTGCTCCGGAGGCCGGATCGATGAGCGCGAGATGCCGACCGACGCCCGCGACGACCGCGAGGCCGCCGGACGGCGAAGGAGGCAGGGCGCCGAGAAGACGGACAGCGGACTTGCTGGTGTCGGCACTGAGCGGCACCGTCCTGGTCACGGACTGCCCGTTCTCATGGTCCAGGACCACTGTGGTGAGGTGTGGACCGCTGCCCGTGGCGGCCAGGGACACGGACATCGGCAGGCCCTCGGCGGTCCAGGCGACACACGAGGACAGGGCGGACTGGGACAGTTCCTTCCGGCCCGTCATGACCGACTGGCCCGACACGAGATCCCAGACGGACAGGTCGCCGTTCGGGTCGCTGACTGCGACCCGGGTCCTGTCAGGGGCCAGTGGCAGGACCTGCCCGACAAGGCCGGTCCCGATCCGCTTCAGCAGCCGGCCCGTCGTCGCGCTGTGGATGTCCAGTCCGCTCCGGGTCGCGAGGACGAGGACGTCACGGCCCCGGGTTCCACCATCGACGGGCAGAGACGACCTGCACAGGGACCACGTGGGAGCACTGCGCTGGCGCCGGTCCAGCGAGGGGCCCCGGTACACCGACTCCGGGAGTCCCTCCTCGTAGAGCTGCCCGCCGGGCCCGGGACCCCAGACCCGGATGCCCTCCGGGCCGGCGGACATGACCCGCGGCCCTACCGGGTCTTCCGCAACCGCTAGGGCATCTACGGACGACATCTCGGCTTCGAACGTGCGGACTGTGCCGTCGTCGAGCCCCTGAAGCACGATGCGGTTGCGCGCGACATAGGCGAACGCCGTCCCGCTGGCACCCGCCACCGCCTTGCTGCCGCCTTCTGCGCTGGATGCCGCCTGCTGGAGCGTGAAGGGATTCCACACCCGCAGGGGCACCAGCGGATTGGGGGACTCGGCGATCAGGAGGTCGTCTCGGTCCGGCCGGGTGACACCTACCAGGCCCGAGACCTGGCTGCCTCCGAAGGAAGGGCCCACCGTCGTTCCCGACGCCGGATCCCACAGACGGATTCCTTCCTCACCGCAGACAGCGACCAGGGCTCTGCCACTACCCGAGCGGACCACCGCTGTCAGCGACGGCTGCCAGCGGGCCGGCGCCCAGACCTGGCCGTACCTCTGGGCGATCTCATTCAGGAACCCGGGGACCTCGAACAGCCTGCCCGCGCGCGGCCTCCACAGGAACGCGCCTCTGCTGGTCAGGATGAGCAGCTTCCACAGATCCGGGCCATCCGCCAGGACGTGCACATCGTAGGTCCGGGGAACCGGCGTCTGGGCGATGGGCTGCCCGGAGACCGGGTCGAAGATCCGCACCTCGTGCTGGCCGGCGACAGACTGCCCCGCCGTGACGAGGAAGGTGCGCCCGCCGGTGGCCAGGATGGTGCACAAGCGGTGGACCGTCCCCGTGGCCAGGTCCGCGACAGGCTGGCCCGTTCCGGCGTCCCAGACCCGGACACCGCCGGCATCGGCCGCCGAAGCGGCCAGCTGGCGCCCGTCCGACGTCGGCACCACACACAGGGCCTTCGTCTGCCCCGGCGCGGGTGCCAGCACGTTCACGCGCGCCGCCCACCGCCCCCACAGGGGCCTTACCGGCAGCCCGGCCAAGGCGTCAGCCGGAATACCGGCCTCTCCGGCCAGGCCTCGTACGGCACGGAGAAAGGCGATGCTGCCCAGGCGAGAGGCGTAATCCGCGCCCCCGCCGGCGAACGGCTCGATCAGCGCCGCCGCCGTCAGGTTCTGCCGCTCGGGATCCCCCGCCGGAAGCGGCAGAGCGAGGCGGGCGCGCAGCGTTCCGGAGGACTCCTGGGCCAGGAGTGCCACCGGCACCTCAGCATCGGCCAGAACGCCCCCGGCGTCAGCATGGTGCAGCAGGTACCTGCGCACATACGGGTGTGCCGGATGCGGCAGGGCCTGCTCAACCAGCTCCGCGAGTGCACGGGCGATCGCGGATTGCGCCGCCGCGAGCGCGTGCGGCCCGTCCGGGTTCCCTCCGCCGCCAGCTGTGGCTTCTGGCGCCAGCAGGACGGTGCCGCCGGTCAGCAGGAGGTCGGTCAGCCGCTGGTGCACGGGCCGGTAGACGGTACGGGCATCCTCCTCAGCACTGGCGAGGTATCCGGTGAGACGGCTGGACCGGAGGGTGCGGATGGCGTGGTCGGCCGCGTCGGTGTCCGTGAAGCCGGGCCCGTACGCCTCTGAGGCCAGTGCGGTAGTGACTGCGGGCCAGACCTCCGCCCATGGAAGCCCGGCCCCCGGCGCGAACGCGGTCGCGCGCAGCGCGGCGACCAGAAGGCCGCCGTCCATTCCCTCAGCGCAGGCGACGGCCTGGATGTCCTCGCGCAGGAGCCCCGTGGTGCCGTCGGCGAGGCGCTTCAGCCAGCCAGTCTCGTCCAGGTCCTGGCACGCGTCGGCCGTCCTCAGCTGCTCGGCGGCGATCCGGGCGTCGAGGAAGGACGGCGCGACCGCTTCCGCGATGTGGCGTGCCGCCGCGTCCGCGGCCTCTTGCGCCCCGTGGTACGGGCTGGCCTGCAGGGCGCTCAGCAGCGCGGCGGTATAGGCGGCGATGTCACCGGTGCAGTCAGGCCCGTCGGTGCGCAGGACCTGCGAAGGGATGCCTTCTGTGAGCAGAGCGCTGCCAAGCCGCTGCAGCAGCTGGTCGGCCCGCTCGTCCCGCAGGGCCGTTCCTGACGTGTACTCACCGCTCGAGGGCGAGCTGCGGACACCGACCACGAGACGGACGGCCCGATTCGTACCGCCGGTGGAGAGCCGGGACAGCGGGATGATGACATCGCCGACACAGGCCAGCGGATCCTCGGCCTCGTCCAGTGCGTCGATGACCACGCTGACGGTTCCAGCGGCTCCGGAGGCCCTGGCGGACAGGAGGCCGAGCAGGCTCTGCAGTGGGAGCTCGCCGTCGCTGGGAGCACCGCCGAGCGCGGACAGCAGCTCCTCCACGACCACTCGCGCAGACTTGTTCCGGGCCAGGACGGCGACGTCGACTGCCCCGGGGGCCGGCCGCAGCTCGCCCGGGATGCCCGCCACCACTGCCGCGTACTGCGGGTCGGCCGTGAAGCCGGCATCCGCCAGCGTCACCAGGCGCGCCAGAAGGGCTGATTTCCCAGAGCCGGCGGCCCCGGTGACCACCAGGACGCCGACGCCCTCCCGAACGAAGGAGACCATGTGTGCCATCGGCTCAGCCCGCCCGCTGAAGTACCAGCCGGGATCGTCCTCCCCGGCCCGCCCCGAAGCCCGCTCGAGCCAGAACTCCTCCAGCGAGCCCGAGCCGAGAGCGAGCTGGCGCAGCGCGGGACCGGCCACACTCTGCACCGGCCGGAAGCGCGGATTGGGCAGGCACGCGCTCGGGGCACCGCCGCGCGAATGCGGCACGATCCACTCGGCGCCGACCAGGGCCTTCTCTGTACCGTCCTCATCCAGGCCGACCTGGTGCAGGAGCTGCTCGAACTCCGCGAACGACAAGTGGGAGCCGGTGTAGCCGGAGGCCTCGTCGCACATCCGCTCGTAAGCCAAGGCCACGCGCCGGGTGAAGGAACCCACCAGCGGCTTCTCATAGTGGTCGCCGGCCGTCACGACGGCGGTCCCCTTGTGGCTGTGGCGCTCGTCGGACAGGTCCTGGAACATGCTTGCGAGCTCGGCACGGAGCGTGCCGGAGTAGCACGAGTCGACGAGCACCATGACATGCTCGGACTGACTGTCCAGGACCGCGGCGATGAGCTCGCTCGTCGGGAACCCGGTTGCCAGCAGCCGTTCTTCATCCGTCGCCGGAAGCTTCAGGTAGTGGCGCTGGGCCAGGCGGCGCAGCCCGTGGCCGGTGACATACACCACCACGGCCTCCTTGTAGCTGGCCGCTGCCAGCTTCTGGTCGTGCAGGAAAGCGCGCAAGTCGTCCACGGAACGAGGAGAGTGCTCCGCCCTCACGACTTCGAAGCGGCGGTCGTCGCCGAGCCCGGGGTCAGCCAGCCAGCCAGTGATCCGTTCTACCTGGTCGGCAATGGCCTCCGTAAAACCTTCCTGCCCGTCGTCGTAGTTGTCGACCGCGATGACAACCAGCCGCCTGCGGATGATGCCGTCAAGTTCTTCCGCGCTCAACCCCGTTCCCCCCTGTCCGGCCGTCAGCCTAACCCGGCCTGTACCGGCCGCTGCCGCCTGGCTACGATCAGCCGCCTACATGCTGAAGGCAGCGAACAGGGGGAGCATGAGCGTGCTGCAGATCGTCGGAGTGCACGGAATCAGGCAGGGAGCGGGAGCGACCACGGAACGTCTGAGCTCCAGCTGGCAGACCACCATCGACGGTGTCCTGGCCACCGCCTCGCCTGACGTGCCCCGGGTCGCGGTGACCGTTCCCTCCTACCAGGCGGTCTTCCCCCGGACTCCGACCCGCTTCATCAGGCTCGGCGGCCCGGAGACGGACTCCTTCTCGCAGGACAGGCCCATCGGGGAAGACGAAGAAGCCTTCATCCTCGAGGCACTCGCGGCTTATGCCCCCTCCGCCGCGGAGGAGACGTCGCCCGAAGCGGGTATGACTCTCGGAGGAGGCCCCCTCACACCGCGGATCGTGAGCAGGATCCAGGCCGTGGACCGGAAAGTGGGCAAGGGCGTCACGGACCGCTTCCTGTGGCTCGTCCGCGAGGCGTACACCTATCTGCGCCACGAGGAGACGGCTGACGCCGTACGCGCAGAAGTCGCCGGGGTCCTGGCGCAGACGGGTGCGCGTACGGTCATCGCCCACTCCCTCGGCAGCGTGGTGGCCTACGACCTGATCAGCCGCGGCGAAGCTCCCGACGTGACCACGCTTGTGACATGCGGCTCCCCGCTCAGCTGGCTCGTCGGCCGCAAGGGCAACCACTCAGAGGGCAAGCCGCTCAGCGTCCCCGCCGGGGTGGAATGGACAAACCTCTACGCGCCGAAGGACTACGTGACCGGATGCGCCGGCCTGTCCCGCCTGGCCACCGGCGTTACGGACATCGCGGTGAGGACCGGGAGTTCCTTCCCCTCGTCCCACGATGTCCACCGCTACCTCGACACACCGGCTATGGCCAGCCTTATCGTCAAGAGCTCTACGGCCTGACAGGCAGGTCTGGTACAGAATCCCGACACCGGCTTCAAGGCCGGGCGCGTGAAGCGAGTTGCGTTGCCTCACGAAGCACGACAGTCGGGCGGTCCAAACCGGGCCAGGTCCGCGGGCTACCTCTGCCGTCACTGCTCACCGGAAGTCGAACTCCTGCCGTTGGCAGCCGTTCTCGAGCAGACCGCTGTGCCATCTCCACGTGTTGAACTGCCGGAGGCCTCACGGGTCCGGTGAGCTGGCCCGACACGGCATCGGCGAGGAACGACACGCCGAGTGGGGCGCTGGACCAGCGAAGGGTCGCACGCCTGATGCGCCAGGCCGGCACCGAAGACGCCGCCAACGCACCACGATCCCCGACCCCCGCGCCGCCACCCGGCCGGACCTGGTCCTGCGCGACTTCCAGCCCCACCCGGCGGCCCTCGCTGCGCGCTGGTGCGGCGACATCACCTACATCCCCACCGACGAGGGCTGGCTCTACCCGGCCACCGTCATCGACATCGCCTCCCGTCGCGTCGTCGGCTGGGCCACCGCCGACCACCTGCGGACCGAACTGGTCGCCGGCGCCCTACGGGCCGCCTGCCACACCCGCCGCCCGACCGGGCCGGTGATCTTCCACCCCGATCGCGGCTGCCAGTACACCAGCCGTGAATTCGCCGACCTGGCAGGCGAGTTCGGAGTTCGGCTGTCGGTCGGCCGCACCGGCCAGTGCTGGGAGAACGCACTCGCCGAGTCCTTCTTCGCCACCCTCAAACGGGAGCTGCCGGGCGACCGCCCCTGGCCCAGCCGGGCCGCAGCACGGACCGCGATCCTCGAGTGGGTCGAAGCCTGGTACAACATACGCAGGCTGCACAGCGGCCTTGGCTACCGCAGTCCCGCCGAATTCGAGACCGTCCTGACGGCCTGACCACCACACCAACGGTGTCCGTCAAAGCGGAGCAAGCTCAGCGCAGGCGACGAACGTTCGCCGAGCAGATCCAGGATCTGACGTTCCGGCACGCGCGCCGTACGACCACCCTCACCACCCAGCTCACAGACATCGCGCTGTTCCTGGGCGGACGGGCCGGAGCCCGGCTTGCAGGCCGTCTTGCCGTGACCACTGGGCGGGACACCCAGCTCCGTCTCATCCGTGCGCTACCCGTCCCGTCGTCGGGACTCGTCCCGCGTCTGGGCGTGGACGAGTTCGCCGTCCGCCGTGGTCGCACCTACGCGACAGTCCTCGTAGACATGGACACCCGCCGACCGGTCGACGTGCTCGCCGACCGGACCGCGAACACCTTCGCCGCCTGGCTGCGCAACCATCCCGAGGTGCGGACGATCTGCCGCGACCGCGTCGGCTCATTCCGCGACGGCGCCAGCACAGGTGCGCCACAGGCCCAGCAGGTGGCTGACGCCTGGCACCTGCTGCACAACCTCGCCGAGGCAGTCGAGCGCGTCGTTGGCCGCCACCGCGCCGACCTGCGCGAACCCCTCACCGTGAGAGAAGACCAGGATGACGCGCTCCGTTCTGCAGCCGCCGGCTCGAACGAGCTGGACGTCCACGGCAGGCCGCGTCTGTTGGTCGCCCAAACTCGCGAGTGCCACCAGCAGATCCACGAACTCATCGAACGCGGCAACAGCCTGCGTACCATCGCCCGCGAACTCCACCTCAGTCGCGGCACCGTCCTACGCCTCGCAAGAGCCGCCAATGTCGAGCAGCTCCTCATCGCCGCGACCCACCGCCCCAGCGTGATCGACGACTACCGGCGCTACCTGCACCACCGGTGGATGGAGGGCTGCACCAACGCCGCAGCGCTCACCAGGGAGATCCAGCAACTGGGCTACCTCGTGACGTCAACACTGTCAGCCGAGGTAGACAACGCGCTCCGGCTCGCCGGGCTTCTCCTCCACACACCCGCGGGGGTCAGCCGCGCTCGGCTCCGGTCCGCTCGGTGTTCGCCGCCTCCTCCCCGCACGAGCGGGGGTCAGCCGCGGGGCGTGACCTACGCCGAACGGTTCATGAGCTCCTCACCGCAGCCGCGGGGGGTCGGCCGCGGCGCCTGTTCGCGGCAGTCGCCGAATCGGACTCGTCTCCGCAGCCTCGGGGGTCAGCCGCCGCCTAACATGGTCGCGGCAGCACACTTCGCCTCCTACTCCCCGCACCCCCAGGGGTCAACAGCCCTCGGCGGTCCTCCACATCGCCCGCTCCTCCCAGCACGAGCGGGGGTCAGCCGCCGCTGCTGACCGCGTCACCGCGGTCGGTGGCTCCTCACCGCACCCAGCTCCCTGCCCAGGGTGCGGTTGTCGCCGCCAACATACCCCGCGTCGGCAACGAGATCGCACGAGCCGCAGTCGAAGAAGGCGATGCAGGGGCCAGCCGACGCAGGCCCAGTCATACCCGCAGGTCTACACACTCCGCCGACCGTCGGCCAAAGCCGACCTTGTCCGGCGCCGCAGGCAGGCCCGGCTCCCACATTGCCGTCAACGCCCGTCGCCGATCACACGGAGTGTTGACGGCAACAGATTCACAACACCCCATCTCTTGCGAGGCATTCCAGCACTACTGGGATGAGGCGGCATCAGCAATTCATTTGCGATGCCAGCATGCCGCCTCCTACCATCGTCACCCAGACGGCCAGACAACCGCACTGGCCGAGAGGGAGGAAGCCGACATGTCCGTGGAACTGGATACCGACCGCCCGCTACCCGCGCCCGACGACCCGGTCATCGAGACCCTCTTCGCGAGCAGGGAGACGGCGGCCGCCTGCGCATTCCTGCTGGAACGACGCGAAGACCCGCCGACGATGGCGCAGTGGCTGGAGCACTCGCAGCAGAAGTTCGGCAAGTCCAACGTGCATAGCCAGCGGCGGCTGCGCGAGGTACGCGACCAGTTCGTCGTCCCCTCCCAGCGCCCGCCGGGCGGCGGCGCCCCGGTGTACCAGATTGAGGGATGGAGGAAGATCCCGGCTGGCGGCAAGATCGACTCCAAACTGCAGGCCGAGGTCTTCGAGCGCAAGGGCCGCTTCTGCCGGATGTGCGGCGCGACCCCGCCGGATGTGAAGCTCCAGATCGACCACATCGTGCCGGCGGCCTGGGGCGGCAAGACCGTCCTTGAGAACCTGGAGCCGCTCTGCGAACCCCACAACCGGGGCAAGCAGGCGTTCTTCGCATCAATGAACAGCTACGGCGGCGCCCTCGCCCGCGCCATCCCCCTCAGCACCCCCTGGGAGCGAATCGGCGAACTCCTCAAGGCCTTTCACGAGAAGGGCGAGTCCGTCCCAGTCGAACTCATCGAGGTAGCCGCCCGGGACACCAACAAAGGCGACCCCACCAAGCGGCTCCGCGAGCTGCGCTTCGTACTCGGCTGGGACATCGTCGCCCGTCGGGCGAAGAAGGAAGGCATCACCGCCGTCAGCTACGAACTCATCTCCTGGAAGCCCTGGCCCGCCGAAGGGCCCGCCGAAGCCGTCAACCGGTACGAACGCGAACGCAAGCGCCGCAAGGCCGAGGAACGCACAAGCTCTGACTGAAGCGCTCCGACAGCTCGCGGGAGATCCGAGCCGCCGGAGTCAACCACTCAACCCGCCGACCGCCGACCGCTCCGGCCAGACGCCTGGACGTGATCGCCCCGGGCCTGAGAAGCGATTCCCAAACCGAAGGTAGGGTCACGTTTTCCCAGGTGAGGTATGTGGCCGTCTGTCGGTAGGCATGCTCGTGCCGTCGTGTGGGTGC
>NZ_JBHYGR010000144.1:0-3407 GCF_042738155.1 Kitasatospora sp. NPDC059088
CCTCCGCCGCGCGCCCGCCCTCCGCCGCGCGCCCGGCCCCGGCGGCGGCCCCGTCCGCCGGCGCCGTCCCGCCGCCGCGCCGGCCGTCCTTCGCCTCCCCCCGCCCCGGCGTCGACCTGCGCACCGGCTCGGCCCGCGCCTTCGGCACCTTCGGCGAGCTGCTCCAGGGCGCCCTGCCCGGCGGCCAGGAGTTCCTGGTGACGCTGCCGGTGGACCGCTGGGCGCGGGCCCGCTTCCGGCTCGACCCGGGCGGCCCGCTGCGGGTGTTCCCCTCGCACAAGACCAAGACCCGGCGGGTGGCCGAGGCGATGCTCGCGGCCTGCGGGCGCCCGGCCGGCGGGGTGCTGCTGCTGGACGGCGACCTGCCGGTGGGCAAGGGCATGGCCAGCTCCTCGGCCGACCTGGTGGCCACCGTGCGGGCGGTCGGCGCCGCGGTGGGCCTGGACACCTCGCCCGCCGAGGTGGAGCGCTGGCTGCGCCCGATCGAGCCGACCGACGGGGTGATGCACCCCGAGGTGGTGGCCTTCGAGCACCGCGAGGTGCGGCTGCGCGAGCGCCTGGGCGGCCTGCCGGCGGCGACCGTGGTCGCGGTGGACGAGGGCGGGCTGCTGGACACGGTGGCGTTCAACCGGGTGCCGAAGGTGTTCTCCCCGGCGCAGCGCGCCGAGTACGCGGAGCTGCTGGCGGAGCTGGGTGCGGCGCTGCGGGCCGGGGACCTCGCGCGGGTGGGGGCGGTGACCACCCGCAGCGCGGTGCTGAACCAGCGCCTGGCGCCCAAGCGCAACCTGGACGCGGTGCTGGCGATCGCCGAACGGGTCGGCGCCGCCGGGGTGGTGTGCGCGCACAGCGGCACCCTGCTGGGCGTCCTGCTGGACGAGAACGACGCCGACCACGGGCCCCGGCTCGCCGCCGCCCTGGCGGCCTGTTCGACCCTGCCCGGCACCACCACCACGGTCCGGGCCCTCACCCTTCAGGACATGGAGCTTGCTGATGCGGCATGAATCGATCGTCGACGCCATCGGCCACACGCCACTGGTCCGGCTGCGGGTGCCCGCGCCGGAGGGCGTCGAGGTGTACGCGAAGCTGGAGCTGGCGAACACCTTCGCGATGAAGGACCGGGTGGCCCGGCAGGTCGTCACCGAGGCCCGCCGCTCCGGGGCCCTGCGGCCCGGGGCGCCGATCGTGGAGAGCTCCTCGGGGACGATGGCGCTCGGCCTGGCGCTGGTGGGCACCCACCTCGGGCACCCGGTGCACATCGTCACCGACCCGCGGATCGACCCGATCACCCTGGCCAAGCTGCGCACCCTGGGCTGCGAGGTGCACGTGGTGTCGGCGATGGGCGACCAGGGCTGGCAGTCGGCCCGGCTGGACCTGCTGGCCGAGCTGATGACCGGTCTGCCGGGCGCGTTCTGGCCGCAGCAGTACTCCAACCCGCAGAACCCGGCGGCCTACCGGGGCCTGGCCGAGGAGCTGGTGGCCGACCTCGGCACGGTGGACGTGGTGGTGGGCTCGGTGGGCAGCGGCGGTTCGCTGTGCGGGACGTCCCGGGCCCTGCTGGAACGTTTCCCCGAGCTGACGGTGGTCGGCGTGGACGCCGTCGGCAGCGTGCTGTTCGGCCAGCCCGACGTACCGACCCGGCGCCAGTCCGGCCTCGGCAACAGCCTCTACCCGGACAACATCGACTACCGGCTGATCGACGAGGTGCACTGGCTCTCCGACGACGAGGCCTTCGACGCGACCCGGGCGCTGGCCCGGGAGCAGAAGATCTTCGCCGGGAACACCTCCGGCTCGGTCTACCGGGTGCTGACCCACCTGGCGGCGCACGCCGCGCCCGGCACCAAGCTGGTCGGCATCATGCCGGACCGCGGTGACCGCTACGTGGAGACGGTGTACGCCGCCGACGCCGTGGTGTCCGGCACCGCCGCGGAGGCCGGCGCCGACCGGACCCCCGTGATCGCCACCGAGCCCACCCCCGTCCGCTACGGCGAGCTGGTCAGCACCTGGTCGTACGCGCGGATCTCCCGCCGGGAGCGCCCGCTGCTGTTCTTCGTGGAGTCCAACACCACCGGCACCGGCATGCTCGCGCTGACCACGGCCGTGCGGCTCGGCCTGGAGCCGGTGCTGTTCGTGGTGGACCCGGCCCGCTACCAGGGCCTGGCCGAGACCGGCGCCCGGGTGGTGGTCTGCGACACCGACGACCCGGAGGCGCTGCGCAAGGCCGCCGAGGTGGCCGCCGGCGACCGCGAGGTGGCGGGCGTGACCACGACCAGCGAGTACTACCTGGTCCAGTCGGCCGCACTGGCCGAGGGGCTGGGCGTGGCGGCCAACCCGGCGGCGGCGCTGGCCGCCTGCCGGGACAAGTCGGCGACCCGGCGCACCCTGCTGGCGCACGGGGTGCGCCAGCCCCGGTTCGCCGAGGTGCGCGACCCGGCCGAGGTCGAGGCGGCGGTCGCGGCGGTGGGCCTGCCCTGCGTGGTGAAGCCGGTGGACGAGTCCGGCTCGCACGAGGTGCTCTGGTGCGAGGACGTCGCCACCGTCGCCGCGCAGGCCCGCAAGCTGCTGGCCGTCACCCGCAACGTGCGCGGCCAGGCCAGCGCCGGGACGGTGCTGGTGGAGGAGTACCTGACCGGGCCGGAGTTCAGCGCCGAGATGTTCCGGGCGGACGGCGGGACCTCCTGCGTCGGCATCACCCAGCGCACCGTCAGCGAGCTGCCGTACTTCGTGGAGACCGGGCACCTGTTCCCGGCGGTGCTGCCCGAGGAGACGGCGGCGGCGATGGCCGACACCGCCCGGCGCGCCCTGGAGGCGGTCGGTCTGGAGCGCGGCCCGGCGCACGTCGAACTGCGGCTGACCGCCGACGGGCCGGCCGTGATCGAGATCAACGCCCGGCTGGCCGGCGGCATGATCCCGGAGCTGATCCGGCCCGCGACCGGCATCGACCTGCTGGACCAGCAGATCCGGGCCGCCGCCGGGCTGCCGCTGAACCTGACCCCGGAACGGTCCCGTTCGGCCGGGATCCGGTTCCTGATCGCCGCCGGGGAGGGCCGGCTGACGGCCGTCGAGGGCGTCGAGCGGGCGGCTGCGGTCGCCGGGGTGGAGCGGGTCACCGTGACGGCGGCCGCCGGGCGCGCGGTGCGGCCGGTCCGCGAGGCGTACGACCGGCTGGGGCACGTGATCGCGGTCGGGGACGGTCCCGAGGAGGTGGGCGAGGCGCTGGACGCCGCGCTGGCCGAGCTGACGGTCGTGGTCGAGGCCGAGTAGCCGGAGTACGAGTAGCCGGAGTACGAGGCGTCGGCGTACGAGGCGTCGGCGTACGAGGCGTCGGAGTACGAGGAATCGGCGTACGAGGGAGGGGGGGGGGCGCGCGCCCGGGCCGGCCGCGCCCCCCGGCGGGGGGGGGGGCCGCG
>NZ_JBHYGR010000144.1:3417-23957 GCF_042738155.1 Kitasatospora sp. NPDC059088
CGCGCGTGCGCGCGAGCCCGCGCGCGCTCTGCGCCGGGGGCGGGCCGCGGCGTCGAAACTCTCCCGCTCCCGCGGGGGGGGGGGCCGCGGGGGCCCCCCCCCCCCGCCCCCCCCCCCCCTCCCGTCGTGGTTCAGGCCCCGGGCGTGGGCCGCGGGCCCGGGCGGCGCCGGCGCACCACGGCCGGCTCCTCGGCGGCGTCCGGCTTCGGCGTCCGGTCGACCAGGGCCGCCAGCGCCGCGATCGTCGGGTGCTCGAAGCAGGCGCTCAGCGGCAGTTCGACCCCGAGGTCGCGGTGGATCTCGGCGAGCATCCGGATCGCCGCCAGCGAGTGGCCGCCGAGGACGAAGAAGTCGTCCTCGATCCCGATCCGCCCGGTCTCGAACAGCTGCTGCCAGATCGCGGCCAGCGCCCGTTCGGTGGCGGTGCCCGGCGGGGTGCGGTGGCCCTCGGCGCCCTCCTCCGGCGGGACCCGCAGCGCCTTGCGGTCGGTCTTGCCGGAGGGCAGCGTGGGCATCGCGCCGAGCACCACGAACCGGGCCGGCGTCAGGGCCCGGGGCAGCGAGCGGGTGCAGTGCGCCCGCAGTTCGGCCGGGGTGGGCCGGGCGGCCGGGTCGGCCGGGTCCGCCGGGGAGACGAAGGCGACCAGACGCGGCCCGGAGACCGCCGAACGGTCCACCACCACGGCCGCGTTGGCGACCTTGCGGTGCGCCCCGAGGACGGACTCGATCTCGCCGAGCTCGATCCGCACCCCGCGGATCTTCACCTGCCCGTCGCCGCGGCCCAGGTAGTGCAGCTCGCCGTCGGCCGTCCACCGGGCCAGGTCGCCGGTGCGGTACATCCGCTCGCCGGGCGCGCCGTACGGGCAGGGCAGGAAGCGGTCCGCGGTGAGGTCGGGGCGGCCCAGGTAGCCGCGGGCCAGGCTCGCCCCGGCGAGGTACAGCTCGCCGGTGACGCCCGGCGGGACGGGGCGCAGCGCCGCGTCCAGGACGAACAGCCGGGAGTCGGTGATCGGTTCGCCGAGCGGCGGCGCGGCCTCCGGGCGCAGCGGGCCGGACAGGGTGCCGAGCACGGTGGTCTCGGTCGGCCCGTAGGCGTTGTGCAGCCGGTGCTCGCGCCCCCACTGGGCCACCAGCTCGGGGCCGATCGCCTCGCCGCCGCTGACGATCGCGCGCAGCGCGGGGTAGTCGCGGGCGGGCAGGGCGGCCAGCGCCGTCGGGGTCAGCACGGCGTGGCTGATCCGCCGCTGTCCGAGCAGGACGGCCAGCTCCTCGCCGAGCACCGGGTGCGGGGGCGCCACCACCAGGACGGCCCGGGACCGGAAGGCCATCAGGAGTTCCATCACGTACATGTCGAAGGTGGGGGACACCTGCTGGAGCATCCGGGGCTGCTCGCCGCCCGCCGCCGCGGCGGCCGTCTCGGGCAGCAGGACGGCGCGGTGCAGCTGCTCGGCGAGCGGGGCCAGCCCGGCGTGGGTGACCACGACGCCCTTGGGCTGCCCGGTGGACCCGGAGGTGTACAGCACGTACGCGGCGTTCGCCGGGTGCACCGGAGCGGTGGCCGGGCGCTCGCCGGAGCGCTCGCCGAGCGCGTCCAGCAGGTCGGGGTCGTCCAGCAGCAGGGCCGGCGGGGCGTCGGCCGGCAGTGCGGCGGCGCCGTCCTCGTCGGTGACCACCAGCGCGGCCCCGGCGTTCGCGAGGATGAAGGACAGCCGCTCGACCGGGAACCGGACGTCCAGCGGCAGGAAGGCGCCGCCCGCCTTGGCGACCGCCAGCACGGCGAGCACCAGCTCCCCGCTGCGGGGCAGCGCGAGGGCGACGGTGCTCTCCGGTCCGACGCCGCGGGCGAGCAGTTCGGCGGCCAGCCGGTTGGCCTGCTCGTCCAGCTCGGCGTAGCTCAGGGTGAGGTCGTCGGTCTCCAGCGCGGGGGCGTCCGGCGCGGCCGCCACCGCCTGCTCGAACAGCTCGGCGAAGGTGGCCGCGCCGGGCCCGGGCAGGCCGGTGCTCCAGCTGCCGAGGACGGCCTCGCGCTCGCCGGGGAGCAGCAGCTCCCAGTGCGAGAGCGGCAGGTCGGGCTGCGCGGTGGCGGTCTCCAGGGCGAGCAGCAGCCGCTGGGCCAGGGCGGCCCCGGCGGCCTCGTCGAAGAGGTCGGCGCTGACCGTGAGCACGCCGCCGATGGTCGCGCGGGCGCGGTCCTCGGTCAGTTCCACGGTGATGTCGAACGGGGTGGCGGGGGTGCCGAGGTCGAAGGGCTCGGTGGGCAGTCCGCCGAGCGCCGGGACCGGCTCGGGCTCGCCGTTGAGGCTGGCCATCACCTGGAACAGCGGGTTGCGGCCGTGCCGGCGGGGCGGGTTGAGGGCGGTGACGATCTCGTCGAAGGGCAGGTCCATGTGGTCGTGCGCGGCCAGGTTGGTCTCCCGCACCCGGGCGATCAGGGTGCGGAAGCTCGGGTCGCCGGAGGTGTCGGCACGCAGTACGGCGGTGTTGATGAAGCAGCCGATCAGGTCGTCCAGCGCCTGGTCGGAGCGCCCCGCGGTGGGGGTGCCGAGCGGGATGTCGGTGCCGGCGCCGAGGCGGGTGAGCATCGCGGCGAGCGCGGCCTGGAGCACGATGAAGACGCTGGCGCCGTGCTCGTGGGCGGCGGCGGTGATCCGCCGGTACAGCTCGGGGCCGGCCTCCACCCGGGTGGGCAGGCCGCGGAAGGTCGGCGCGGCCGGGCGCGGGCGCGCCCCGGGCAGGGCGAGCTCCTCGGGGAGCCCGGCCAGGGTCTTGGTCCAGAACTCCAGGCTCCGGCCGAAGGGGCTGCCCGGATCCTCGGCCCGGCCCAGCTGCTGCGCCTGCCAGAGCGCGAAGTCGGCGTACTGGATGGGGAGTTCGTGCCAGCCGGGGGCCCGGCCGGCGGCCCGGGCGGTGTAGGCGGTGGCCAGGTCGCGGCAGAGCGGGGCGAGCGAGAGGCCGTCGCAGGCGATGTGGTGGACGTCCACCAGCAGCACGTGGGAGCGCGGGCCGGTGCTGAACACGTGCAGCCGCAGCGGGACTTCGGTGGTCAGGTCGAACGGGGTCTCCAGGGCGTCCCGCAGGGCCTGCTGGAGGCCGTTCGGGTGGATGGCGCTCGCCCGGACCACCTCGGCGACGGCCTCGGGCGGCTGCACCGACTGGCGCGGCGCGCCCGCGTCGGCGGGGAAGACCGTCCGCAGGATCTCGTGCCGGCGGCCGAGGTCCGCGGCGGCGGCGGCGAGCACGGCGAGGTCCAGCTCGCCCTCGATCCGCACCGCCAACGGCATGTGGTAGAAGGCCTGTTGCTGCCCCAGCCGGTTGACGATCCAGATCCCGCGCTGGGCCATCGACAGCGGCAGCAGCTCGGGCCGGGGCCCGGTGGCGGCCGGGATCGCACTGCGGGCGGAGGTCTCGGCGGGGGCGGCGGCGGCCTCGTCCAGCAGCTTGGCCAGGTCGGCGAGGACCGGGGTCTTGAGGACGTGGCGGACGGACAGCTTGACCGACCACTGCCGGCGGATCCGGGCGACCAGCCGGGTGGCCAGCAGCGAGTCCCCGCCGTCGCGCAGGAAGTCGGTGTCCCGGCCGACCTGCTCGGTGCCCAGCAGCCGGGACCAGATCGCGGCCAGCGCCCGCTCGGTGGCGGTCGCGGGGGCGGCGGAGCCGTCGGTGGCCGGCCGGGCGCCCGCGGCCCGCTGCGGCGCCTCGACGGCGTCCTCGATCCGGCCGTCGGCCAGCACCCGGGCCCGGCGCCCGCTCGGCTCACCGGCCAGCAGCAGCTCGCCGTACACCCCGGTGGGCGCCCGGTTGCCGTAGCGGTCGCGGACCTCCGCCTCGGCGCCGTCCGCCTCGGCGGGGCCGTGGGCGCCCAGCGCCACCGCGCCGACGCTCGCCGCGCCCTCGGCCAGGAAGGCCTCCAGCAGGACCAGGTAGTCGGCGGCGAGCCGCTCCACCGTCTCCCGCTCGAACAGGTCGGTGGCGTAGTCGAAGGTAAAGCCGACCTCGTCCGCGGTGTAGCTCACCGCGAGCTCCAGGTCGAACTTGGCGGAGTCGTTGCGCATCTCGACGATCTCCACCGCCAGGCCCGGCAGCTGCGGCGGCGGCACCACCTGGTTGACGCTGCACATCACCTGGAACACCGGGTTGCGGGACGGGTCCCGGACCACGCCGAGCGCCTCCACCACCCGGTCGAACGGGACGTTCTGGTTCGACAGCGCCTCCGCCGCCACCGTCCGCACCTGGCCGAGCAGTTGGCGCAGGGTCGGATCGCCGGCGAGGTCCACCGGCACGGCCAGGGTGTTGGCGAAGTAGCCGATCACCGGCTCCCACTCGGCCTGCGGCCGGTTGGCCACCGGCACCCCGACGACCACCCGCTCCTCGCCGTTGTAGCGGTGCAGCAGCGCGGCGAGCACCGTCACCGCGGTGGCGAACAGCGAGGCCTCGTGCCCGGCGCCCCAGGCGGCCAGCCGGCGCTGGAGGTCGGCCGGGACGGGCACCGTGACGCTGGCGCCCTCGCCGCTGAGCAGCACCGGCCTCGGCAGGTCGGCCGGGATCCCGGCCTCCTCCGGCAGCCGGGCCAACTGCTCGCGCCAGAACGCCAGCTGGCCGCGGTAGAGCTCCACCGTGGCCGGCTCGGCCTCCCAGGCCGAGTAGTCGGCGTAGCGCACCGGCAGCGGCGCCAGGCCGGCCGCCGGGCCGCCGACCCGTTCGGTGTAGCAGGCGCCCAGCTCCTGGAAGAACAGCCCCTCCGACCAGCCGTCGGTGATCGCGTGGTGCATGGTGACGGCGAGGTGGTGGACCGGCGCCGCCCCTTCCGTACCGGAGCGGATCAGCTTCGCCCGGAACAGCGGCCGGCCGGCCAGGGCGAACGGGAGCCGGCTCTCCTCCTCGATCAGCGCGACCACGGCCGGCTCGCCGAGCTCGGTCAGGTCCCGCTGCTCCCACGGCAGTTCGTCCGGATCGAGGAGCAGCTGGAAGACCTCGTCCTCGTCGCCGGCGAAGGTGGTGCGCAGCCCCTCGTGCCGGGCCACCAGGTCGCCGACGGCCAGCCGCAGCGCCCCGGTGTCGAGCTCGCCGACCAGCCGGAGCCGGAACGGGACGTTGTAGGTGCTGTTGGGGCCGTTCAGCTGCTCCAGGAACCAGAGCCGCTTCTGCGCCAGCGACGCGGGCTCCCGCCCGTCGCCCTGGCGGGGGGCCGGGACGGCGGCGGTCGCGGGGGCGGCGGCGGAGCCCGCCTCCTCCGCCAGCGCCTGGGCGAAGACGGCGTCCAGCGTGGCGCGGCCGACCGCGTCGGTGTCGTTCACGAGACCTTCCTGGCCTTCCTGGTCGTGGGGGCGTACGGGTGCCGGGCACTGCGGTCCGACGAGGGGTCAGGCGGCGGCGGGGGCCGGGGCGGCGAGCTCGGTGGGGATGCCGGTGGCCCTGCGGACCGGGGAGAGCGCCAGCAGGACGGCGGCGATGCCGATGCCGCCGGCGCAGACCACGATCGCCCACTGGGTGCCCAGCCAGGTGCCGAGCCCGCCGCCGGCCATGGCGCCGAACGGCGTGCCGGCCATCACGATCATCCGGGTGGAGGCGTTCATCCGGCCCTGCATGGCGTCCGGGGTGATCGCCGAGCGGTAGCTGCGGATGTTGACGGCGCTGGCGATCACCAGCACGGCGTAGGCGACCTGGACGAACATCAGCATCGCGAAGGCGACGGCGGTGGGCATCACCGTCGCGGCGGGGATGACCAGTTCGACGCCGGTCATCGCCACGGTGCACCAGACCACCATCCGGCCGAAGGGCAGCAGCTTGCCCAGCCGGGCCGCGAACAGGGCGCCCATCAGCGAGCCCACGCCGGTGCCGGCCAGCAGTGCGCCGACCAGGATGCCGGGCAGGTCCAGGGTGCGGGTGATGAACACCAGGAACACCGGGTCGATCGCGATGGCGGAGAAGTTGATCAGGAAGGTGACCAGCACCAGGGTGCGCAGGGTCGCGTTGCCGAAGATGAAGGAGAGGCCCTCGCCGATCTCCTTCCACATCGAGGACGGCGGGCCGTCGGCCGGGCGCTCCGGCACCGGCTCCTTCTTGCGGATGCGCAGGGTGCAGGCCGCCGCCAGCCCGAAGGCGAAGACGTTGACCATGATGACCACCGGGCCGGTGAGCAGCTGCACCAGCAGGCCGCCGAAGGTCCGGCCGCCGATGTTGGAGACCGAACTGCTCATCTCCAGCTTGCTGTTGCCCTCGACCAGGTCCTCGCGCTCGACCAGGGCGGGCAGGATGGAGGCGTTGCCGATGTCCGAGACGGTGCTGCAGGCGCCGGTGCCGAACACCACCACCAGCAGCAGCGGGACGCTCAGCAGGTCCGCCCAGGACAGCAGCGGGACGGAGAGCAGGATCAGCGAGCGGACGGCGTCCGCCGCCACGATGATCATCTTCTTCGGCCGCCGGTCCAGCCAGACCCCGACGAACAGGCTGATCAGCAGGTAGGGCAGGAACTCGGTGGCCAGCAGCAGGCCCATCTGGAACACCGAGGCGCCCAGGCTGACCGCGGCGATCAGCGGGACGGCCACCGCCACCATGTTGGTGCCCAGCATGGAGAGCGTCTGGCCGGCCCAGAGTCTGCGGAAGTCCGCGTGGTCCCACAGTCCGTTGAGCTTCATGCCGCGGGTCCTTCCGAGGTCATCGCGCGGCCCATCAGGTCCAGCAGCGGTTGCGGGGCGGCGAGGAAGGCGTGGTGGCCGCCGTCCAGGAGGTGCGCGTGGTGCCGGGCCGCCGGGACGTACCGGCTCCAGCCGCCGAGCTGTTCCGGGCGGATCTCCACGTCGTGCTGCCAGCCGACCGCGTGCACGGCGCAGCCGAGCGGCTCGGGGGCGTCCAGCCGGTAGCGGCGCTGGGCGGCGAGGTCCTCCTCCAGCACGTCCAGGGCCACGTCGAGGAAGTCCGGGTCCATCCTGGTCCCGGCCGCCTCGGCGAGGACGTTCAGCTCGACCGCGAGGTCGTCCCGCTCCAGCCACAGCCAGCGGCCGAACGGGTCCTCGTCGGGGGCGAGTTGGGAGGACATGAAGAGCGCGGTCAGCTCCTTGCCGTGGACCCGCTCCAGTTCGAGCGCGGTGGCGAAGGCGGAGAGCGCGCCGCCGCAGTGCCCGAAGAAGCCGGTCGGGCGGTCCACCAGCGGGGCCAGCGCCGCGGCGGCGGCGGTGGCCAGGTTCTGGTAGGTGACCGGGTGCGGCTCGCGCAGGCGGTTCTCCCGCGCGGGCAGCTGCACCAGGCACACCTCGACCTCGCCGATCCGCTCGGGCCAGGCGCGGTACATCGACGCGCCGGTGCCCGAGTACGGGAAGAGGAAGATCCGTGCCGGGGCGTCCTCGGATGGGGGGCGGAACAGCCATTTGCCCGCGTCGGTCTGCATGGCGCCGTGAACTCCTTGTTCCCGTCGATTCGGTGGTGGGGCGGTGGTGCCGGGGGTGGTGCCGGTCAGCCGCCGAGCGCGGCGGCGCCGAGGACGTCCGCGACGGCCCGTACGTGCGGCTGCCGGACCAGGCCGTAGTGGTCGGTGTCGAGGCGGTGCAGCCGGAACCCGCCGGCCACCACCGCGCGCCAGGCCTCGGCGCTGCCCAGGGCCCGGCCGTCCCGGCTCTCCAGGTAGACCACGTCGCCGGGGTGGCGGCGCGGCCGGTAGGCGTGGTGCGCCCGCAGGTTGGCGGCGAAGACGCGGTGGCGCGCCTGCCAGGCCTCGCTGCCGGACTCGTCCGGCGGGGCGCCGGTGAGGGCCAGGGTGTCCTGGAGCAGCGCCTCGGTGGTCCGGTCGTCGTCCAGTGCGTCGAGCTGTCCGGGCGCGGGGAAGGCGGCGTCGACCATGCAGAGCGTCACCTCCCGCCCGGCCGCGGTCAGCAGGCCCGCGGCCTCGAAGGCCAGCACCGCGCCGAAGGACCAGCCCGCCAGGTGGACCGGCCCGGCCGGGTGGTCCCGGACGATCCGGGCCACGGCGGCCGCGGCCATCTCCTCGACGGTGCTCCCGACCGGCTCGGCGCAGTCCAGCCCGGACACGGCCAGCCGCGGGTCGAGGGCGCCGGCCAGGGCCAGGTAGCCCAGCGCGCTGCCGCCGACCGGGGGGAACAGCCACAGCGGCTCGGCGGGGCCGGGGCGCAGCGCCAGCACCTCCCAGCCATTCCCGGCCGCGGCCGGTGCGGGCGCGGTCAGCAGGGCCGCCAGGCGTTCCACCGTGTCGTGGGTGAACAGCTCGGCGACGCCCAGCCGGCGGTCGAAGTCCCGGCGCAGCCGCCCGATCAGCCGGACGGCGGCCAGCGAGTGCCCGCCGACCTGGAAGAAGCCCTCGTCGGCGCCGAAGTCCGCGGTGCCCAGCACGTCCGTCCAGGCGGCCGCGACCAGGGCCTCGGCCGGGTCGAGCGGACGGGCGGGCGCGGCGCTGCGGGCGGCCCGGCCGGGGGCCGGCAGCCGCTTGCGGTCGACCTTGCCGCTGACGGTCAGCGGCAGCTCGGCGAGCGGCTCCCAGAGCGCGGGCACCATGTGCCCGGGCAGCAGGCGCTCGGCGTGCCGGCGCAGCTCCCCGGCCGGCAGCTCGGCGCCGGGCCGGGCGGTGTAGTAGCCGATCAGCCGCTCGCCGTCGAAGGTGACCGCGGCCGAGCCGCAGTCCGGGTGCGCGGACAGCACGGCCTCGACCTCGCCGGGCTCGACCCGCATGCCGCGGACCTTCACCTGGGCGTCGCCGCGCCCCAGGTACTCGATCGCGCCGTCCGGGCGGCGCCGGGCGAGGTCCCCGGTGCGGTAGAGGCGTTCGGCGGTGCCGTCCGGCCAGGTGTGCTCGACGAAGCGCTCGGCGGTGAGGTCCGGGCGGCCGTGGTAGCCGTCGGCCAGGCCGACACCGCCGATGTGCAGCTCGCCGGTGACGCCGACCGGGACGGGGTGGCCGGCCGGGTCGAGCAGGTGGATCCGGGTGTTGGCGATCGGCCGGCCGATCGGCACGGTGTCCGCGTCCTCGCGCACGCAGTGCCAGTACGTCACGTCGACGGCCGCCTCGGTGGGGCCGTACAGGTTCGCCAGGGCGGCCTTGGAGCGGTCCAGGAAGTCCCGCTGGAGTTCGGCCGGCAGCGCCTCGCCGCTGCACACGACCTGGCGCAGCGCGGTGGCGGCGGACAGGTCGGCGGCGTCCAGGAAGGCCCGCAGCATCGAGGGGACGAAGTGCGCCACGGTGACGGACTGCCGGGCCAGCACCTGTTCGAGGTAGCCCGGGTCCCAGTGGCCGCCGGGCTCGGCGACGACCAGCGCGGCGCCCTCGCGCAGCGGCCAGAAGAACTCCCAGACCGAGACGTCGAAGGTGTACGGCGTCTTCTGCAGCACCCGGTCCTCGGCGGTCAGCCGGAACTCCTCCTGCATCCAGTCCAGCCGGTTGGCGATCGCCCGGTGGGAGACCACCACGGCCTTGGGGCGGCCGGTGGAGCCGGAGGTGTGGATGACGTACGCCGGGTCGCCGGGCCGCACCTCGACCTCGGGGGGCGCGGCGCCGGGCGCGAGGTCGTCCGGGACGAACTCGACCCGGACGTCGGGCAGTTCGAAGCCCTCGGTGCCGGCGGCGGTGAGCACCACCCGGCAGCCGGACTCGGCCAGCAGGGCGGCGGTGCGCCCGGCCGGGTCGGCCGGGTCCAGCGGGACGTACGCGCCGCCGGCCTTGAGCACGGCGAGCAGCGAGACCACCAGCTCCGGGGAGCGCTCCTGGACGATCCCGACGTGGTCGCCGGGCCGGACGCCGAGGGCGGCCAGCCGGTGCGCCAGGGCGTCGGCCCGGCCGTCCAGTTCGGCGTAGTCCAGCACCCGGTCGCGGAACAGCACAGCGGGGGCCTCGGGCCGCTCGGCGGCCCGGCGGGTGATCGCCTCGTGCAGCAGGTGCGGGCCGGGGCGGTCGCGCTCCGTCCGGTTCCACCCGTCCAGTTCGGCGAGTTCGGCCGGGGCCAGCAGCGGGGTGGCGGTGGGGGAGGCGGCCGGGTCGGCCAGCATGGCCCGGAGCACGGCCACGTGGTAGCCGAAGTACCGGTCGGCGTCGGCCGCGGCGATCCGGTCGGCGTCGTAGCGCAGGCCGAGGCCGATCAGGTCGGTCGAGGTGTCGCGGTAGAACTCCGAGCCGAGCAGGAAGTCGGTGGGGGTGTGGCTGTACTCGTCCAGCACCTCCACCCCGTCGGTCGGGACGTCCGACTCGTTGCGGAAGTGGGTGTAGTTGAAGAAGGTCTCGAAGGAGGCCGCGCCGGCCACCCGGCCGCGCAGCTCCGGCATCGGGAAGCGGCGGTGCGGCTGGATCGCGAGGTCCGTGGCGGCGACCTGCCGGATCAGCGCGGACCAGCTCTCGGCGGCCACCCGGCAGCGCACCGGGAGGGTGTTCAGGAACAGCCCGACCACCCGGTCCCCGTCCGGCTCGGCGATCCGGCCGTTGTAGACCGCGCCGGAGACCACGTCCTCGGAGCCGGTCAGCAGTGCGATCACCCGCAGGTGCGCGGTGAGCAGCACGATCCGCACCGGGACCTGCAGGCGGGCGGCCAGCACGCCGAGCCCGGCGGACAGTTCGGCGGGCAGCTCGCGCGGCACCACCGTCATGTCCGGTACGCCGGTGCCCGGGGCGGCCGGCACGGAGCCGAGCGCCAGGCCGTCCAGCTGCGCCTGCCAGAAGGCGAGTTGCTGCGGGTCGCGGACGGCGGCGCGCTCCAGGGCGACGAAGGAGCGGTAGTGGGCGCGGGGCGGCGGCGGCAGGGCGGCCGGGCCGTCGGCGAGCGCGGCGAGGTAGAGCGAGAGCAGCTCGCCGAACAGGATCCGCTCGCTCCAGCCGTCGATCACGGCGTGGTGGACCACCGTCCACAGCTGGACCTCGTCCTCGGCCAGCCGGGCGAGGTGGTAGCGGATCAGCGGCGGGCGCTCCCAGTCGAAGAGGTCGCGGCCCTCCCAGTCGGTGCGCTGGTCGATCAGGGCCCGCTGCTCCGCCTCCGGCAGCCCGCGCAGGTCCTCGAAGCTGACCGGCGGGTGGGCGATCCGGGCGTGCACCACCTGGAGCGGTTCGGTGAAGCCGCCGGGCGCGAAGGAGGTGCGCAACAGCTCGTGGCGCTCCAGCAGTCGGGCGACGGCGGTGCGCCAGGCCGCGGCGGAGAAGGCCACCCGCAGCCGGCTCACCAGCACGTCGTGGTACATCGCGGTGTGCGCCTGCTGGCCGCTGCGGTAGAGCATGCCGGACTGCAGGGCGGTCAGCGGGTACGCGGCGACGGCGTCGGCGGGCAGCCGGGGCCGGTCCTCGGCCGCCACCAGGTCGAACGGTCCGGTGGCGGGCGTGCCGGCGCCGGCGGGCTCGGTGGCCCGCACCAGCGGGGCCAGCTCGCGCACGGTCTGGTTGCGGAGCAGGTCGCGGACCCGGAAGCCGAGGCCGCGGGCGCCGGCCCGGGCGACGATCTGCACGCTGCTGATGGAGTCGCCGCCGAGCTCGAAGAAGTTGTCGTCGATGCCGACGGCGGGGCGGCCCAGCACCTCGGCCCAGACCTCGGTGAGCACCCGCTCGGTCTCGTCGCGCGGGGCGGTGTCGGCGGGGGCGGCCTCGGGCTGAGCGGAGGCGGCCTCGGCAGTGTCGGCGGCCTCGTTCTCGGTGTTGATCCCGGTGAAATCGCTTGCGGGAGAGGCGAGTTCGGCGGCTGCCGACACGGTGTCGGAGCCGAGGAAGTCGGTCAGCGGGCGGTCCGGCTGCTCGGCGGCCAGCTCCAGCACCCGGGCGTAGCGGGCGCCGAAGTCGGCGATCCACCCGGGCGAGAAGCGGTCGGCCCGGTACTCGAACTCGGCGACCGCGCCGTCCGGGGTGCGGTTGACCTGGAGGGCGAGCTGGTACTTGGCGGTGACCGACGGCACCTCGACCGGCCGGAACTCCAACTCCCCGGCCCGGACCGGCTCGAAGAAGTCCTCGCCGACGGTGAAGGCGACCTGGAAGACCGGCGAGTGGTCCTGGTGCCGGGTCGGCCGGACGTCCTTGACCACCGTCTCGAAGGGCACCGCCTGGAGGTCCTGGGCGCGCAGCACGGCGGTGCGCACCCGTTCCACCAACTCGCGGAAGGTGCGCGGGCCGTCGAGGTCGGTGCGGACCGCGACCATGTTGACGAAGCAGCCGACGGTCCGCTGGAACTCGGTCCGGCTGCGGTTGAGCGCGGGGGTGCCCACGATGACGTCGCGCAGGCCGGTGCGGTCGGCGAGCAGCAGGTCGTAGGCCGCCAGCAGGACGGTGAACAGCGTGGTGCGCTGCTCGGTCGCGAGCGCGGCGAGCCGTTCGACGGCCGGGCCGGGCAGCGGGAGGTCGGCGGTGCCGCCGGGGGCGGTGGCGGCGGCCTCCCGGTCGGCGGCGGTGGTGCGGCCGGTGGCGCGGTGGGTCGGCCGGACGTCCCCCGGCAGTTCCAGCACGGGGAGTTCGCCGGCGAGCAGTTCGACCCAGGCGCGCCGGGCGCGTTCGCCGGCCGGGCTCTCCAGCCACTCGTCGTGCCAGAGCGAGTAGTCGCCGTACTGGTACTCGACCTCGGGCAGGTCGGGCTCGGTGCCGGTGGTGAACGCCCGGTAGTGGGCGATCAGTTCGTCGCGCACCAGCTTGGCCGACCAGCCGTCGAAGACGGCGTGGTGGCAGCAGAGCGCCACCACGTGGCTGCCGTCGGCGCAGCTGAGCACACCGGCCCGGACCAGCGGGCCGCGTTCCAGGTCGAAGGGGGCGCGGGCGGCGTGCGCCATCCGCTGTTCGCGCTCCTCCGCGTCCCGGCAGGTGGCCAGGCGCCATTCCAGCCTGGGTTCCGGATGGACGACCTGGAGGAGTCCCTGTTCGTGAATGCGGAAAGTGGTGCGCAGTGCCTCGTGCCGTGCGAGCACGGCGGTCACGGCATTCCGGAGTGCACGGATGTCGACCGGTCCCCGGACTTCCCAGAAGCACGGGATGTGAAAGGTCGGTGCGTCACCCACGGTCTGCTGTGCGAGGAAGAGTTGCTCCTGGACCTTCGACGCCGGGAACGGATCCTCGTCCGCGGCGTCCGATTGGGCGGGGAACTCGCTGTCCACGGCTCGTAGACGCCCTTTCCTCCTGGGTATGGAGACACCTCCGCGTCCCCCAGGAACGTCAGCATACAGGCGGGAAATGGCTCGGCAAGGGGCAAGATCTTGCCTCGCCCGTAAGGGATTTGACCTCTGTCATGATCGCATCGAGTAGGGTAGTCTCGCGGCATCTTGCAGTGATGAGAGCGGGGGATCAACCCATGCCCGAGCGTGTCGTTCCGATCTCGCCGCAACAGCGCAGGCTGTGGCTCCTGCACAGCCTGCATCCGCGGCTCCCGCTCTACAACGGCCCGGTGGCGCACGAGATCAGGGGGGGACTCGATGTCCCCGCACTGGAACAGTCAATCCGTGCACTGATATCCCGGCACGCCGCGCTGCGGACCGGATTTTCCGTGGTCGACGACCAGCCCGTGCAAGTGGTCGTGGACCACCTGGAGTTCAGCCTTCCCGTGCACGACCTGAGGGGGGACCCCGATTCCCTCCGGGCCCGGGTGCGGGAGGCCGCCGCGGAGCCGTTCGACCTGGAGCGCCCCGGAGTCTTCGACTTCCGACTGTTCCGGTCGGCGGACGCGGAGTGGACGCTGCTCCTGAACCTGCACCACATCGTCACCGACGGCTGGTCGAACGCGGTGATCGCCGCCGAGATCGGCCGCGGCTACGCGGAGGTGCTGGCCGGGCGCCCGCCGGTCGCGGGGGAGGCCGGGCACGACTACGCCGAGTACGGCGCCGCGCTGGCCCGGCGGCTCGCCGACGGCCTGGCGGAGCGCCAACTCTCCTACTGGGCCGAGCACCTGGCCGGCGCCCCCGACCTGCTGCGACTCCCGCTGGACCGGCCCCGGCCGGCCCGCCAGCGGTTCCGCGGCGAACTGCTGGACTTCGCGCTGGACGCCGGCCTCGCCGAGCGGGTGCGGCAGACCGCGGCCCGGCACCGCACCACCGACTACGTGGTGCTGCTGGCCGCCTTCACCCTGCTGATGCACGCCTACAGCGGGGAGCGCGACGTGGTGGTGGGCGCTCCCGTCACCAACCGGGACGACTCCGACCTCGACGAGACGATCGGATTCTTCGTCAACATCCTTCCGCTGCGCAGCCGGAGCCGGCGCGGGGAGAGCTTCTCGGAGTATCTCCAACGCTGCCGTGCCACCTTCATCGGGGGATTCCGCAACCAGTCGGTGCCTTTCGACGAAATCGTCAAGGTGACGGACAGTCAGGGTGCGGTCAGCCACTCGCCGCTGGTTCAGGCGGTATTCGGATACCACCAGGAGTCCCCGGCCCCCCTCCCGCTGGAGGGCCTGCGGACGAGCCGCTGGAACGTCCCGACCGGATTCGTCCAGACCGACCTGGAGTTCGACCTCGCACGAGCCGCGGACGGTTCCGTGGCCGGTGTCATCGCCTATGACAGCGACCTGTTCGACGAAGCCACCGTCGCCCGGCTCGGTGCGAATTACCGCGCCCTGCTGGAGGGGGCGTTGGCCGATCCGCAGGCACCGCTGGCCCGTATCGAACTGCGTTCCGCGGCGGAAATCCGGCTCGACCGGGAGGTGAACGGAACCACCGCCGAGTTCCCGGCCGACGCCTGCCTGCACGAGCTGTTCGAGGCGCAGGCGGCGCGCACCCCGGACGACGTCGCGGTGGTCTCCGAAACGGCCCGGCTCAGCTACCGCGAGCTGGACGAGCGGGCCGAGGCGCTCGCCCGGGAGCTGCGGGTGCGCGGCGTCGGCCCCGAGCACGCGGTCGGCATCTGCCTGGAGCGCTCGGCGGAGACGGTGGTGGGGCTGCTCGGCATCCTCAAGGCCGGCGGCGCCTACCTGCCGCTGGACCCGGCCAGCCCGCCGGCCCGGATCCGGCAGATCCTGGCCGACGCGGGCGCTCCGGTGCTGCTGGCGGCGCGGGCCCTGGCCGAGGAGGTCGACGCGGCCTCGGTCGGCGCGGTGACCGTCGACCCGGTGGACCTCGACCTCGCAGACCTCGACCTCGCGGCGGTGCCCGGCGCCCCGGCCGGAGGCCCCCGTCCGCACCCCGAGAACCTGGTCTCCGTCTACTACACCTCCGGCTCCACCGGCATGCCCAAGGGCGTGGCCAGCCGGCACCGCGGCTGGGTCAACCGGATGGTCTGGATGCAGCGCAAGCACCGGCTGGCCCGGGGCGAGACGGTGCTCCACAAGACCACGCTGACCTTCGACGACGCCGCCCTGGAGATCTTCTGGCCGCTCTCGGTCGGCGGCCGGGTGGCCGTGCTCGAACCGGGCCGCCACCGGGACCCGGTGGCGGTGCTGGAGGCCGCCACCCGGTACGAGTCGGTGTACCTCCAGGTCGTCCCGAGCATGCTGAACGCGGTGCTCGACCTGGTGGAGCAGGTGCCCGAGCGGGTGCCGCCGCTGCTGCGCAACACCACCTCCAGCGGGGAGGCGCTCACCCCGTCGACGGTCGAGCGCTTCCACCGGCTGATGCCGGGCGCGCTGCACAACACCTGGGGCGCCACCGAGGTGTCCATCGACTCGACCTGCCACACCTGCGGCCCGGCCGACGGCAGCGCCACCGGAGCGGTCAACCTGGGCCGCCCGTTCGACAACAACACCGTGCACGTGCTGGACGACGAACTGCGGCCGGTGCCGGTCGGCGTGGTCGGCGACCTCTACATCGGCGGCCTCGGCCTGGCCCGCGGCTACCTCAACGACCCGGCCCGCACCGCCGGCGCCTTCCTGCCCGACCCGTTCCGCCCCGGCGAGCGGCTCTACCGCACCGGCGACCAGGGCCTGCTGCACCCCGACGGCGGCTTCCGCTTCGTCGGGCGCAGCGACCACCAGGTCAAGATCCGCGGCATGCGGGTCGAACTCGGCGAGATCGAGACGGCGCTGCTCGGCCATCCGCAGGTGAAGGAGGCCGTGGTGGTGATCGCGGCGCAGGGCCCGGCGCAGCGGCTGGTGGCCTTCGTCACCGCCGTCGACCCGGCCGACCCGCCGACCCTCGACGCGGTCCGCGAGCACGCCAAGGAGTGGCTGCCGCAGTACATGATCCCCGCTCAGCTGGTGGTCGAGCGGGCCTTCCCGCTGAACGCCAACGGCAAGGTGGACCGCAAGGCGCTCACGGTGCCCGAGCCGCCGGCCGGTTCGCAGGCCTCCGGCGGCGAGGCGCCGCGCACGCCCTCCGAGCAGTTCGTCGCCGGGGTGTGGCGGGAACTGCTCGGCGTCGAGCGGATCGGCGCCGAGGACGGCTTCTTCATGCTCGGCGGGCACTCGCTGATCGCCACCCGGTTCACCGCGCGGGTGCGCCAACGGCTCGGTGTGGAGTTCCCGCTGGTCACGCTCTACTCGGAGCCGACGGTCCGGGCCACGGCGCGGACGCTGGAGGAGCTGGTCGCGGAGAAGCTGGCCGCCGGTGCGAAGTCCGCCGACGCGCAGCCGCCCACGGAGGCGCAGGCGCAGCCCGCCGGGGCCGAGCGGTGAGCGGCGGCTGGGACGCCGTGGTGGTGGGCGCCCGGGTCGCGGGCGCCGCCACCGCCCTGCTGCTGGCCCGGGCCGGCCGCAAGGTGCTGCTGATCGACCGGGCCGCCTTCCCCTCGGACACCATGTCCACCCTGTTCATCCACCAGCCGGGCGTGGCCAAGCTCTCCGAGTGGGGCGTCCTCCCGGCACTGCTGGACTCCGGCTGCCCGGTGCTGGACACCATCAGCTACGAGGTCGGCGGCGTCCGGCTGGCCGCCCCGGCGCCGGTGATGCCGGGTGCCCCGGCCGCCTTCGCCCCGCGCCGCCAGGTGCTGGACCAGCTGCTGGTCGACGCGGCCGTCAAGGCGGGCGTCGAGTTCGTCGACCGGGCCAACCTCCAGGAGCTGGTGCACTCCGACGGCCGGGTCACCGGCGTCCGCTTCCGTACCGCCACCGGTGTGCGCACCGAGTACGCCCGGCTGGTGGTCGGGGCCGACGGCATGCGCTCCCGGGTGGCCCAACTCGTGGACGCGCCAATGGAAGTGAGCGACCCGCGGGCCAGCTGCGTCTACTACACCGCCTGGACGGGGATCAGCACCGGCTTCGGCTTCCACGAGAGCCCCGGCAACTGGATCGTCCGGATCCCCACCCACGACGACATCACCCTGATCTCCACCTACTTCCCGCAGGACCGCTTCGCCGAGGTCAAGCAGGACCCGTTCCGCCACCACCTGGCGGCCGTCCGCTCCACCGCGCCCGAGCTGTACCAGCAGGTCGCCGAGGCCGACCAGGTCGAGGCGATCATCGGCACCGGCGACCAGCAGAACTACTTCCGCCGCGGGCACGGCCCCGGCTGGGTGCTGGTCGGCGACGCCGGGCACCACCTGGACACCATCAGCGCCCGCGGCATCACCAACGCCCTGCTCCAGGCCGCCTTCCTGGCCGAGGAGCTGGCGGTGGGGACGGCCGACCCGGTCCGGCTGGACGCCGCGCTCGCCCGGTTCACCCGCCGCCGGGACGAGGAGCTGACCGAGCCGTACCAGAGCACCCTGGAGCTGGCCAGGCTCACCGTGACGCCGTCCCGGCTGGAGATGCTGCGCACCATCGCGGCCTCGCCCGAGCTGACCGGCCGCTACTTCGCCGTCGTCGCGGGCATGCTCGGCATCGACGAACTCTTCGACGACGACGCGCTGTTCGACGACTTCGACGACTTCGACGACGAAGACCAGTTCTGACCCCCTTTATCAGGAGGAACCGCATGAGTCCCGCTCCACTCTCGCTCTGGGGCGGCGAGTCCCACCCGCCCTGCCTGCTGGCCGCGTTCGAGGAGCAGGCCCTCGCCACGCCCGGCGCGACCGCCGTGGTCGACGGCGAGCTCAGCCTCACCTACGGCGAGCTGCTGGCCCGGGTCAAGGGCATCGCCGACGGCCTGGCCGCCGCCGGGATAGGCCCGGAGGACCGGGTCGCCGTCACCGGCCGGCGTAGCGCCGCCGTGGTGGCCGCGCTGCTGGGCACGATGTGGGCGGGCGCCACCTACCTCCCGCTGGACAGCGAGTACCCGGCGGCGCGGCTGGCCCACATGCTCAAGGACAGCGGCGCCGGCCTGGTGCTGTACGCGGACGCGCCGCCGGAGTTCGAGGTGCCGGTGCCCGCCCTGCCGATCGCCGGCCTGCCGACCGCCGGCACGGCCGCGAAGGTGGACTGCCGCCCCGAGCTGTGGACGTACATCATCTACACCTCCGGCTCCACCGGCCTGCCCAAGGGCGTGTCCGTGCCGCACAGCTGCCTGGACGTGATGGCCGACTGGCAGCGCAGCCACTCCGTCCGCCGGGACCTGCGCACCGGCCAGTTCGCCCCGCTCAACTTCGACGTCTCCTTCCAGGAGGTGCTCGGCACCCTGTGCGGCGGCGGCACGCTCGTGGTGGTGCCGGAGGAGCTGCGGCAGGACCCCTTCGAACTGCTGGAGTGGCTGGGGGAGAACCGGATCGAGCGGCTCTTCCTGCCGTACGTCGCCCTGCAGATGCTCGCCGTGGCGGCGGCCGAGGAGGAGTCGCTGGAGCACCTGGCGCTCGCCGAGGTCAACGCGGCCGGCGAGCAGCTGGTCTGCACCCCGGACATCCGCGAGCTGTTCGCCCGGCTGCCGGGGTGTCGGCTGAACAACCACTACGGGCAGAGCGAGTCGGCGATGGTGACGGCCCACACCCTGACCGGCCCCAGCGCATCCTGGCCCGCGCTGCCGCCGATCGGCGTGCCGCTGCCGGGCTGCGAGCTGCTGATCGACCCGCTGGACGCGGCCGAGCCGAACGTGGGCGAACTGCTGGTGGCCGGCGCGCCCTTGTCGCCCGGCTACCTCAACCAGCCGGAGCTGAACGCCAAGCGCTTCGTCACCGTCGACCCGACCCCGCAGGGGCACACCGCGGCCTTCCGCACCGGCGACCTGGTCCGGCTGGAGGACGGCGCCGTGACCTTCCTGGCCCGCCGGGACAAGGACGTCAAGATCCGCGGCTACCGGGTCAACCTGCTGGAGATCGAGGTACGGCTGCTGGACCTGCCGACCGTCTCCGCCGCGGTCTGCGTCGCCCTCGACGACGGCCAGGGCTCCCGCTCCCTGCACTGCGCGGTGACCGTGGACGCCGGCGCCGAGCCGCTGGACGGGGACCGGGCGGCGGACGAGCTGCGCCGCACCCTGCCGGACCCGTACATCCCGCGCTCCTTCACCACGGTGGCCGCGCTGCCGCGCACCCACAGCGGCAAGGTCGACCGCGACGCGGTGGCCCGCACGCTCGCCGAGCGGCACTGAACGTCCGACCGAGAGGAGGGGCCGTCCTGCGCTGGACGGCTCCTCCCCGGTGCCGTGACACGAGTTCCCTCAGCGGCCGGTCTCAGCCCGCGCACCTCGGCCACGTGATGGCATGGCCCTCCGGCGTGACGAGGATCCCGAAGGCCTCCAGCCCCGGGGACAGCTCGGAAGGCTGCCGGCGTCTCCGGGCACCGCCCGCTGCACGCCTTGGTGCTCGGATACGCCTCGTACGGTGCGTCGGCGCCCCGGGCGAGGGAGATGCTGGCGGCTGCCCAGGAACACGTGCGCGGCCGCGACTACGCGGCAGCACGGTCCTGGCTCGCCGCCCGAGAGGCCGAGGAATGCGCTGCTGCCGAGGACCGGGAAGGCGCCGTTCGGGCACTCGACCGCGCCGAGACAGCATTTGACTACGCCGACCCTGCAACCGCCCCGGCGTGGACGTCCTTCTACGGACGAGCCAGGCTTGGCTCCATGCGGGTTGCTACGTACGCCCGGCTGCGGCACCAGGGTCTTGGCTCCGCTGCAGACCAGACGCTGGCCGACCTCGGTGAGGACGACCGCAAGGTTCGTGTGGCCATCCTCGGCGACGTCGCATCCGGATACCTGACGTCCGGCAACGTGGACCAGGCCGTCAGCCTCGGCCGCCGGGCCCTCGCAGCCACGATCGAGAGCGAGACGACCAAGGGACACGTTCGCCTGTCCGCCCTCGCCGACCGGCTTCCAGGGACGGTGGCGGCCCGAGAACTCCGAGAAGAGATCCAGGCCGCCCTCGCGTAGCCACTCAGTCGGTGCGCGTCTCCGTGTTCACCCAGTCCAGGTAGGCGGTCGAGCCAGTGACCACCGGTACGCCGATGATCTCCGGGGTGTCGTAGCTGTGGTTCTCGCCGATGAACTCGGCCAGCCTGTCGGCGAGATCCGAGCGGGTCTTGAGATCGACCCGCCACTCCTCCGCGTCCTGCACCTCGCCGTCCCACCAGTACACCGACCGCACGGGGTACACCTGCGCGCAGGCCGCCAGACGCTCGCGGACCACCATGGCAGCCAGCTCCCGGGCCTTGTTCTCGGCATCGTGGGTGGTCGACACCACGATGAAGTCACGGTTCGTCATGCGGTGAACGGTACCCAGTTCCAGCCGCATCGCCCCTGGATCGTGCGTCGAGGTCCGGGCCGGGGGGCGCCCGGGGGGGCCCCCCCCCCGCCCGGGGGGGGGGGGGCCGGGGGGGGGGCGGGGGGGGGGGGCGGGGGGGGGGGCGGCCCGGGGGGACCGCGGCGAC
>NZ_JBHYGR010000145.1:0-23786 GCF_042738155.1 Kitasatospora sp. NPDC059088
GCCCGCCCCCTCCGGGGCGCCCGCCGGCCCGCACAACCCCGCCCCCCCAAGCCGCCGGTCGGCTCAGCGCCGCAGGTGCTGCACGGCGCGCGGGCCGGCGGCGGGCGCCCCGGTGCGCGCCGCCCCGGTGGTCGGTGCGGCCGCACCCGGGCTGCGCAGGGTGTCCGGCCGGAAGCGGCCGCTGTACACGTCGGTGGAGTTCAGCGGGGCGCCGCTGTTGGCGGTCACCAGCACCGGGCGGATCCGGTGGCCGTCGGTGATCAGGGCCTGGTAGTCGCCGAGGAAGTGGCCCCCGGCGTACGGCGCCTGGAGCCAGTCGAAGACCGGCGAGATCTGCCGCTCGACCGGACTGTTCTCGCCGCCGCGCGGGAAGCTGAGCAGCCAGGCGGCGGTGGGCAGCGTGGTGGTGTCGTCCGGGGTGAGGTAGCGCAGGTCGTAGTAGCTGACGGCGACGGTGCCGTCGGCCGTCACGGTGATCGACGGGGTGAACGCCGGCGCGCCCGGGGCCTGGTTGAGCCGGGTCGGGCCGCTCCAGGTCCGGCCGCCGTCGGTGGAGTGCACCAGCTGGATCGCGTCGTACCTGCCGCCGGTGGACTCCGAGCCCTCATAGGCGAGGTACAGCTCGCCGGTCTGCGGGTCGATCGCCACGCTGGGCAGTCCGGCGCCGGCCCGGAGGGACTTGGTGGCGTCGGTGGGCGCGTTCGGGTGGACCTCGGGGACGGAGGTGTCGGCGGCGACCCGGACCGGTCGGCTCCAGGTGCGGCCCTGGTCGGTGGAGCTGACCATGCCGAAGTGCACGTCGCTGACGGTGGTGGCGGTCGCGTCGGTGAAGGTGATCCAGTCGAAGAAGTCGTACAGCGTGTCGGTGCGCGGGTCGACCACGATCTGGTTGCCGATGGTCTGGGTGTTCGGCGTCGTGGCCGTGGTCACGAAGGGCTTCGCCGGGGACCAGGTCCGGCCGTGGTCCCGGGTGACGGACAGGTAGCCCGGCCCGTCGAAGACCGGGGTCGGGCCGGTGGTCTGGTCCACCCGGTCCCAGACCTGGTAGGCCACGCCCGGGTGCACCGGGTCGGCGGTGACGGCGTTCTTGTCGTCGGTGATCGCCGGGTCGTCGTCGCCGATCAGTTCGGTGACGTGCTGCCAGCTGCGCCCGCCGTCGGTGGAGGTGGCTGCGGCCACCGCGCTGCGGGGCGTGGTGGCGTCGAAGACCAGGGCGCTGGCGTACGCGGTGCCGTCGGGGCCGAAGCTCACCCAGCCGTCGGAGGCCCGCTGGTAGGCCAGCCCGCCCGGCGCGCAGTGGGTGAAGGGCAGCGCCGTCTGGGTGAAGTGCACGCCGTCCGTGGTGTAGCTGGAGCTTAGGCCCCGGGCACCGCCGTTGGACCAGCGGTCCTGCTGGTAGACGGTGATGGTGTTCGCCGGGTCGAGCGGGTTGGCGGCGGCGTACGGTTCGTCCTCCGCGCCCGGGTAGTTGGTGCCGTCGCCGTCCGCGCCGAGGTCGCAGGAGGCGTACGGATCGCCGGGTGAGATCACGGCGAGCGGTGCGCCGGGCGAGGTGTCGGGCGGGTTCGTACCGTCCGTGGTCGCGCCGGCCGGGGTGCCGGCGGCGACGGCGGCGAGGAGGAGCGCCGCGGTCGCGGTGGCGAGCGGTGCTCTGGTGCGGAACTGCATGGAGACCCCCATGGTCGTCGGCGGTACGTGCCTGGTGTCCTGGGTGGTGCCGCGCTGTGCTCTGCTCCGGTGCCGAACGGGAGTCGGCGCCCGGTCGGCCGTGCGTGTCGCCCGCCCGGTCGGCCGCGATGCCCGGTCGGCCGCGCGAGTCTAACCAGCCGGAGGGGGCGCGCCAACGGTCCGCGCGCGCTCCCTTACCAAGTCCGCACCATCGGCCGCTGTCCCCGCGCTGACCTGCGGTTATCCGTGCGCACCCCGGCCGCTGCCCGGGCGGTCGACCTTCCGGGCGCCCGTCGCGCGGATATTCGGTTTCCCGTGTCGTACCCCCGTTCTAGGGTGCTCCCGAACCGACCTGAGAGAGAGTCCGTTGAGCCGAACCTTTCGCGTCGACCTGCGCGGCATCGTCGACCTCCTGAGCCACCACCTCTACACCAGCCCGCAGGTGTACGTGCGCGAGCTGCTGCAGAACGCGGTGGACGCGATCACGGCCCGGCACCCGGGCGACGCCGCCGCGGCGGCGCGGGAGGCCCGGATCGCGATCGCCTCCAGCGACGCCAACGGCGACGGCTCGCTGACCATCAGCGACAACGGCATCGGCCTCACCGAGGCACAGGTGCACGAGCTGCTGGCGACGATCGGGCGCAGCTCGAAGCGCGACGACCTGGGGTTCGCCCGGCACGAGTTCATGGGGCAGTTCGGCATCGGCCTGCTCTCCTGCTTCATGGTCTCCGAGGCCATCGAGGTCACCACCCGCCGGGCCGGCGAGCCCACCGTGCGCTGGCACGGCTCCTCGGACGGCGGCTACACCGTCGAGCTCGCGCCCGCCGACGAGCAGCGCGCGGAGCCCGGCACCACCGTCACCCTGCGCCCCCGCCCCGGCTGCGAGCACCTGCTCACCCGCCGGGCCGTCACCGAACTGGTCGGCCACTACGGCGCCCGGCTGCCGCACCCGGTCACGGTGGACGGCACCACGGTCACCGGCGGCCCCGCCCCCTGGGACCGCCCCGAAGGCGAGGGCGAACCGGCCCGCCGCGCCCGCCTGGAGGCCTACTGCGAGGAGGTCTTCGGCTTCGCGCCCTTCGACGTGATCGACGTGGCCAGCGCGGAGGCGGGCCTGCGCGGCGTCGCCTTCGTCCTGCCGATGCCGGCCAACCCGGCCGTCCCGGCCGCGCACCGGGTGTACCTCAAGCAGATGCTGCTCGCCGAGGGAGCCGAACGCCTGCTGCCGGAGTGGGCCTTCTTCGTACGGTGCGTCGTCGACACCTCCGAGCTGCGGCCCACCGCCAGCCGGGAGGCGCTCTACGAGGACTCCCTGCTGGAGGCGACCCGCGACGCCCTCGGCGACCGACTGCGCGGCTGGCTGGTGCGGTTGAGCCGCCAGGAGCCCGCGCGACTGCGCTCCTTCCTGCGCGTCCACCACCTGGGCGTCAAGGCGCTGGCGCTGCACGACGACGACATGCTGCGCCTGGTCGCCGATTTCTGGCCGATGGAGACCAACGTCGGCCCGCTCACCCTCGCCGAGTTCACCGACCGCTACGGCCTGCTGCGCTTCACCCCCTTGCTGGACGAGTTCCGGCAACTCGCACCGGTGGCCGCCGCGCAGGGCCTGGCCGTCGTCAACGCCGGCTACGTGTACGACGCCGAGCTGGTCGACCGGCTCGCGACGGTGGACCGGGCCCTGGAGGTCGAGCAGCTGCGCGCCGCCGACCTCACCACCCACCTGCAGCGCCTCGACCCGGCCGACGAACAGGCGATCGCCCCGTTCCTGGCCGTGGCCGACCGGGTGCTCGACCGGCTCGGATGCGACCTGCTGGTCCGCTCCTTCGAGCCCTCCGGACTGCCCTCGCTCTACCTCCTGGACGAGGACACCGCGTTCCAACTGGACGTCCAGGGCGCCCGGGAGCAGGTGGACGAGACCTGGGCGGCGATCCTCGGCAGCTTCCAGGCCGACACCCCGCCCCGGCCCCGGCTGGTGCTCAACCACCGCAACCCGCTGGCCCGCCAGGTCCTCGCGCTGGCCGACCCGGAGCTCCAGGGCATGTGCCTGGAAGGCCTGTACACCCAGGCGCTGCTGCTCGGGCACCATCCGCTGCGCCCAGCCGACACCGCGGCCCTCAACCAGTCCTTCCTCGGCCTGATCGGCCGGGCCGTCGCCGGAGGTGCGCGATGAGCCGTACCGAGAAGGAGCTCCGCCGGCTCTACGACAGCACCTTCGGGATGCCCACGGGGGCGGCGAAGTTCGCCGCCCTGGAGGAGGTGATCCGGCACGCCGACGCGCTCGGCCTGGTCGAGTTCGCCTTCGACGTGCGGATGTCGGCGACCTCGGTCTTCCAGCACAGCTGGGCGCCGGAGAAGGCCTTCCTCACCTTCTCCTGGTGCCTGGCGGCCTACGACCGGGAGCCGCACCGCTTCGGCTCCGGACACGAGCACACCCTGCTGTGGCAGTTCAAGTGGATGGTCTACAGCGTCTACCAGTACCCCGAGATCCCGCTGCAGCGGGGGACGGACCTGCTCGCGGACATGGAGCGGCGCTACCGCCGGGGCGGCCACAGCATGCACGCCGTCCTCCAGCACCGCGGAGAGGCCGCGCAGTCCATCGGCGAGATCGAGCGGGCCCAGGCCCACTACGAGGAGATGGCGCTCACCCGCCGGGACGCCCTCTCCGACTGCGCGGGCTGCGTGCCGAGCAGCCAGGTGCAGACCCTGGTGGCACTCGGCCGGGACGAGGAGGCGATCCGGATCGGCGAGTCGGCGGTCCGCTCCGGCTGCACCGAACAGCCGCAGCTGATCTACTCCGAGCTGCTGCTGCCGTTCCTCCGCTCCGGCCTGGGGGAGCGGGCCGTCGAGGCGCACCGCGCCGCCTACCGGAGGATCCGCGACAACCCGCACCACCTGGGGGAGTTGGCGCTGAACCTGCTGTTCTGCGTGCACAGCGGCAACCTCGGGCGCGGACTCGACCTGATCGAGCGCCACCTCTCCTGGCTCGACCGGCCGCGCACGCCGCTGACGGAGATGGAGTTCGCGGCCGCCGCCGTGGCCGTCCTGTCCCGCAGCCAGGAACAGAACGGCGGCGACGGCGACGTGGTGCTGCGCTTCCCCACCGTGGAGGGGAAGCGGCGCCCGGACACCCGTGTGGCCGACCTCGCGGTGGAACTGCGCGAGCGCGCCCTCGGCATCGCGGAACGCTTCGACGCCCGCAATGGCAACACCCACCAGAGCACCCGAATACGCGGCTGGATGGACGCCGGCCCGATCGGCGAGGCCACACCGCTGTCGGTCTTCGAGCGCGACCTGAACTCCCGCAGTGGGGAGGGCCTCCGCGGCCTGCTCGACCAGGTCGCGGCCCGGACGGCGGCAGGTGACCTGACCGGAGCGGCCCGCACCCGGGCGGCCGCCGCGGCGGCGCTGCTCGCGGACGAGCAGTACGCCGAGGCCGCGGAGGCTGCCGAGGAGGCCGTTCGCGAGCTCGACCGGCTCGGCCTGACAGCGGATGCCGCGGCCTGCCGGTGGGTGCTGGCGCGCGCCTACCGGATGCACGGCGGGAGCGGCAGCGGCGCCCGGGTACTGCGCGACCTGCTGGACGCGGACCCGTGGGGACAGGAGCTGCGGGGCGGTGGCCCGGTGGCGCTGCGGTCGGAGTCGGTGCCGGTGCCGGTGCTGCCATCGCTGCCCTCAGCGTCCTCGCTCCCGTCGCGCCCGGAGGTCGAAGCCGCCCTCGGTTGGTGGCTGGGCTACGGTGCCGAGGGCGCGGCCTGGGGGCTCGCCGCAGCGCGTGGCTTCGCGGCCGCCGGGCGGGAGGAGGAAGGGCTGACGGCACTCGGTGAGGCGCTGGCCCGGCACCCGGACGCCGACGCCGAACCCGTGGACGGCGTCCTCGCCGACCTGCTGGGGGAGGCCCGTACGGTGCTCGACCGGCTCCTCGGTGCGGCCGGTGTGCCGGGCCCGGTCGTCGCGCCCACCGTCGTCATCCTGATCGCCTATGCCGAGCACCTGCGCGCCGTCGGGCGGCTGGAGGAGGCCGCCGACCGGTTGCGGGCGGCCCGCGCCCTGCTCGACGCACACCCGGACACCGAGGCTGCCGAGCGGCGGGGCACGGTGCTCACCGATCTCGGAGAGGTGCAGCTGCAACTCGGCGACGTGGCGGGCGCCGAGGAGTTGGCCCGCGCCGCCATCGCACTGTTGGACGAGCCGGACGAGGCCTGGGAGGAGGCCCTGCTGCTCGGCAAGGCCGTGCGGGCCCGGGGCGCCGAGGAGGAGCTGACGAAGGTCCTGGCCTGCTACGGCCTGGACCGGGAGGACCTGGACGATTGACCCGACCAGATTCACCTGAGCAGATTCACCTGACCTGACCTGACCTGACCTGACCTGGTCCGAGTGCTACGCGCCCGACGGCGCGGTGGCGCGCCTACCGCTCGCTCTCCCACAGGGCGAGCTGGACGGTCCGCAGGGCGGTGGCCGACTGTTCCCAGCCGTGCCACCAGAACAGCCCGCCGTCCTGGCCGGCCTCGGCGGCGAGCGCGGTCAGGTGGGCCCAGGGGCCGGGTGGGATGCCGAACCGGGGCCGGGCGGCGAGCCGCCGGGCGGCCTCGGCCTCGACCGGGACCATGCCGACCAGCGGGAACGGCGTGCCGTCCGCGGACCGGCCGGTGCCGTGCAGCATCGGGTGGAGGGTGATCGGGTCGAGCAGCAGGGTGAGCTCGGCGCCGGGCACCGGGGCCGGGCCGTCCTGCCAGCCGAGACGCCGGCCGCTCGACCCGACCTTGGGCACGGGCTGTCCGTCGAGGGTGACGCCGTCCACCGCGACCCGCAGATGGGCGCCGGTGTCCGGCCGGGACGGCAGCCGCAGCCGGTAGTCGCCGTACAGGCAGGGCGGCACGTCCGGCAGCGACTGGTCGAAGGGGACGGTGACCGCGTCCACCTCGAAGTCCGCCACCTCGAAGCCCGTCACTTCGAAGCCCGCCGGGCCAAGCAGCACCGCCGCGGTGACGGGGTCGCCGTCGACGCTGACGTGCAGGCGCGGGAGCGCGCCGGGGGCGTCGGACACCACGTCCACCCGGACGCCACCGGCTCGGTACCCGCCCACCAGGTCGGCGAGCGGCGGGGTCTCCGGCAGCGGGTATTCCGTCAGGCGGACAGCGCGCGTGACGGAGCCCGCAGTACCGCCGACACCGGTAGCGCTGACGGTGCCGACGAGTCGGCGCCGGCCGTCCCGGCCGAACTCGGTGCGCAGTTCGCCGCCGCTGCCGTCCGGCTCGCGCCAGCGCAGCACGCCGCGCTCGTAGCGCGGGTCGGCGATCCGGCGGCCGTCGATGTGGACCCGGTGTCGAGGCGGGTCGGTCGCGCGGCCCAGGACGTAGACGGAGAGTTCGCCGTCCGGCGTGCCGTACAGGCCGGTCCAGGGGTAGAGGGCGTCGTCCAGAACGGATTCCAGGTCCTGGCGGAGCGACGGCCAGGCCGTGATGCCGTCCCGCAGCAGTGCGCGCGCCTCGGACTTGCGGGTGAGCAGGGTGCGCAGCCGCCGCGCGGCCTCCGGGGTGGGCCGGTGCCGTAGGCCACGGGCTGCGGCCTGGAGGGCGAGGTCCTCGCGCCGCGCCAGCAGGGCGCGTTCGGCCGCGCCGAGCTCCGGTGGCGCCCAGTCGGCGACGGCGGCCGCGGGCTCACGGACGTAGCGTGCGCGCAGGGCGCTGTCCTCGCCGAGGGCGAGGACGAAGCGGGCGCCGGGCGTGTCCTCCTGCCAGTGGTACGCAGCCGGAATGCGGAAGTCGGCGAAGCCGTCGAGGGCGGCGCGTTCGCGCGGGCCGTACTCGTCGATGGTGCGCAGCGGCCCGTCGGGCGGGCGGACGGTCTGGCCGGGCTGGAGCAGGCCGAGGCGGCGGAGCACCTGGGGGTCGGCCGGTGCGGCGGCGGTGGGGGCCAGGTACCAGGTGGAGGCGCTGGTGACGGTGCGCTGCACGGCCGGGTCGCGCAGGGCGGCGACGGAGTGCTCGGCGGTGACGGGTTCGAGGCCGCGGTAGCGGGCGCCGATGTAGTTGACCACGGTGTGGTCCGGCCCGTAGACCTCCTCCAGCCGGTCCAGCAGGACGGGCAGGTGCCGGTTGGTGAACCCGGCGCGCTGGTAGTCGAGTTCGCCGACGACGCCGACCTGCCAGAGCACCAGGTGCAGGCTCGGGTCGATGCGCCGGCCGCGGATCAGCAGGTCGGATGCCTCGAAGGTCTGCATGCCGGGGGTGCTCGGGTCCACCCCGAGGTCGGCGCAGAGCACGTCCAGGGCGCTGATGCCGGGCCGCATCACGGCGCGGTGCCCCTCCCGGCGGGCGATCCGGACGGCGCGGTGGGAGGAGAGCACGAAGATGCCCGGGTGGCCGTAGAAGACCGCGGCCACCCGCCGCCCCGCGCGGACGAAGTGCAGCACGGCCTCGGACATCTGGACGTACGTCAGGTAGCGGTCCTTGGCGTCGTCGTAGAGGACGCCGAGGTCGTAGGCGTCCGGGCGCCAGGCGTTGATCCGGACCACGGTGGCCGGGTCCGCCACGCAGTGGAAGACGTGGTCGGCCTCGCGGAGCAGGCGCTCGTCGGCCCGGGTGAACCCGGCCGCCTCGATGCCCGAGCCGAGCACCGTCAACTCGCCCTTGGCGCCACCGTATTCATCACAGGATTCACGGCCGGAACGGCCGGAGTCACCGCCGGGCGGGCCGGCGGCGGCGATCGCGCGGGTCAGTTCGGCCCACCGCTTCTGGTGCTCGTACTGGGACGGGAAGCGGTCGAAGGGGCGGGTGTAGTGATGGCCGGAGGGCAGGTCGTGGTCCATGTGTGCGGCGCGGCCTCAGACGGTGTCGGGGGCGTGGGCACCCTCGGTGGCTGCGACGGTGACCAGCGGAGTCAGCGCGTCGACCAGGAGCGGCGGGTCGAGCTGGACGTACGTCTGCACCACCTGCGGTGCGGGCTCCGCCAGGGCGGTGGTGGTGTCGAGGTCGAAGCCCATCTGAGTGACCTGCGGCGGCAGCGGATCCATCTGGGTGACCTGCGGCATGGGGCTCTGCGGCAGTGCCCCGGTGGCAGCGAGGTCCGTAGCGGTGTCCGCAGCGGTGTCACCGGCCAGGGTGAGGTCGAAGTCCACGTCGATGTCCACGACGTCGACGGGCAGGCTGTTCGTGGTGAGCGTGAGCACGGCGGTCACTCGTCCCCTCGGGGCCATGGTGGAAGGCGAGTTCATGCTACTGATCAGGCGTTCGGTCGAACAGGGGCCGAGGTCCCGACCCGACCCCGGGCGGGGCCCCGCCGTCAGGCAACCGGCCCAGCCCCGCGCGCGCCCGCCGACCCGGCCTGGTGAGCTGTGCGGGGAGCCCGCCACCGACCGGCCTCCCGGACCGCCCGAAGGAGACCCCGTGCCGGACCCGACGACCTCGTACGCCGACCTGCGCGCCCTGGTGATCAACTGCACCCTCAAGCGCTCCCCGGAGCGCAGCCACACCCAGGGCCTGATCGACGTCAGCACCGGAATCCTGCAACGCCAGGGCGTCGAGGTCGAGGTCCTCCGCGCCGTCGACCTCGACATCGCCACCGGCGTCTGGCCGGACATGACCGAACACGGTTGGGAGACCGACGAGTGGCCCGTCATTTACTCCCAGGTGATGAGCGCGGACATCTTGACGTTAGCTGGTCCTGTGTGGCTGGGAGACAACTCATCCGTGATGAAGAAGGTCATCGAGCGTTTGTACGCCTGCTCGTCGATCCTCAACTCCGAGGGTCAGTACGCCTACTACGGCCGGGTCGGCGGCTGTCTGATCACGGGTAACGAGGACGGCGCCAAGCACTGCGCGATGAACGTCCTCTACAGTCTCCAGCACCTGGGCTACGTCATCCCGCCGCAGGCCGACGCGGGCTGGGTCGGCGAGGCCGGGCCCGGGCCGTCCTACCTCGATCCCGGCTCCGGCGGCCCGGAGAACGACTTCACCAACCGCAACACCACCTTCATGACCTGGAACCAGCTCCACCTGGCCAGGATGCTCAAGGATGCCGGCGGCATCCCGGCCCACGGCAACCAGCGCTCCGAGTGGGACGCCGGCTGCCGCTTCGACTTCGAGAACCCCGAGCACCGCTGAACCGCTGGCGGTATTGAGCCAGGAGCAGGTGGCTGCGGCCGTCGCGAGCTGGCAGGTTGGGTGTCTTGAGGTGCCAGCGTCGGTATGCCTATGGCCTGGTGATCACGAGGTGAGAGACCTGCCGATGACCAGGTCCATGGACGCCTTGATGCTGTCGGCGGTGTGACCAAGGCGCCGGAGGCGGTCGATCGCCAGGAGCAGGGCCTGAGCGGCGGTGTCGGCCGCGTAGATCCCGGTGAGGCCGTCGGGCTGGTCCGCGTCGTCGCCGATCCACTCGGAGAGGTTCTCCACGCCCAGGTCGTCCAGGAGGAGGCCGTGGGAGGCGTCGACCTCGCCGACGACGGCGAACACGGCCTCCAGCCGGGTGTGGGCCGCACGCTCGCAGTGCAGCCCGGGGGTCTGGGGGAGGACCTCGGAGTTGTAGGTGCAGCCGGCCGGTGGAGAGGCCTTCAACTGCTGCCAGACCTCGGCCGTCGCCGCGTCGGTGCCCAGCGAGGCCGTGAGGGTGAAGGTGTGGACAGGCACGGTGGGGTTCCTGGTGTGTCGAGGGTGGGAGGTGGTCAGGGGCGGACGGGGAGCGCGAGGCGTTCGATTCGGGTGGCCAGGTCGGGGTCGCTCTCGGTGCGGCCGAGTCGGCACATGGTGGTGGTACGGACCGAGGTGGCCTTGACGCCGCGCATGCTCATGCACAGGTGCTCGCCGGCGGTGTAGACGGCGACGTCATCGGTCCCGGCGGCCTTGGCGAGGTCGTGGGCGACATCGTGGGTGATGCGTTCCTGGAGCTGGAGAGCGTGGCTATGGGCCTCCAAGTGCCGTACCAGCTTGGACAGGCCGAGGACGGTGGTGGCCGGGACGTAGGCGATGGAGACGTCGAGGCGGAACGGGAGCAGGTGGTGCTCGCAGACGCTCCACGCCTCGATGCCGGTCAGCAGGACGAAGTCGCCGTACTGGCGCTCGTGGGCGAAGCTGGTGTCGAGCCGGCCGGGGTTGTGGTCGAGGAACTCTCCCCACCAGTCGGCGACTCGGCGGGGTGTGTCCCTGAGGCCGTCGCGGTCGGGGTCTTCGTCGAGGGCGTGCAACAGCTGGCGGGTCAGCTCTGCGACGCGCGGGCGGTCGACTGGGCGGCGCTGGGTTTGCACGGGTATGGACGTCATAGTCATCCCTCGGGGTGAGTTGACGGTGGAGGGGCCGCGAGGTGCGGAGTATCAGAGGTGGGTGGCGCCGGGCAGACAACCGAGGATCGGCACGGAGGTGAACGCCTCCGCGTACCGGGTGCCGATGCGGGGGCCCCAGAGCCGACCGAGGGCCTCGGCCATGGGCCCGAAGTGCTGCTCGATCGGCTGGCTCGCGTGCTCGCGCAGCGCCGCCATCTTGGCGTCGAAGGTCGCGGTGGCGTCCACGATCACGTCGGCGCGCACCGGCCCGTCGAGGGTGAGCGAGTTGTAGGTGTCGCAGGTGTAGAAGCGGGTCGGCCGGCCAGTGGCGATCCGGGGCTCGGGGACGGCCACGAGCACGGTGGCGGCGACCGCCCGGTGCTCGGGGTGGACATCGCCCAGCGGGTGGGTGATGACGATCTCCGGCTGCGCCTCCAGCAGCTGCTGCTGCACGGTGGCGTGGTCGAGCCGGGGGACCTGGCGCAGGTCGGCGCCGAGGGCCGCCGCTCCCTTGCGGGCCTCGGCGCCGCGGACGTCATCGCGGTGGGGGATGACGACGGTGACGACGGCGTACCTGGCGTGGAGGGCGAGGGTGGCGCCGGCCCACAGCTCGGCGTCGTCGGGGTGTGCGAAGACGGCCAGGATCGAGCCCGGCACGGCGCCGCTGGTCACCACAGCCCGAGCTTCGCGACGACGTCGGCGGGCTTCGGCAGCTGGGGGCTGGCCTCGCCGCGGAGGACGACGGGCACGTCCAGGTCGCGGCGCACCGTGATCATCGCCTCCCAGCGGAGCACGTCGGCCCAGGCGGTGGTGATCGCGGTGCCCTCGGCGCCGGTCAGCCGCCCGGAGCCGGGCAGGCCGTGCAGCAGCATGCCGCCACGCAGCAGGGTGGCGGCGACCTTAGGGCCGACGCCGCGGACGCCGGGGATGTTGTCGGACTTGTCGCCGGTCAGGGCGCGGAAGGCCGGCCACTGGGCCGGGGTGACGCCGAAGCGGGCGACGACCTCGTCGGCAGTGATGATCCGCTGGGACGACTTCCGGGAGCGGTTGAGGATGCGCACACGGTCGTCGAGGAGCTGGTAGAAGTCCATGTCCCGCGACATGATTAGGACCGGTCGGGAAGCGGCGGCCCGGGTGGCGAGGGTGGCGATGACGTCGTCGGCCTCGGCGTTCTCGACCTCGGCCCACCGGATCCCGAGTGCGTCCAAGCCGTCCTTCACCGGGGCGAGGAACTGCAGCGGCTTGAGTGCCTCCGGTGTCGCCTCCCGGTTCGCCTTGTACTCCTGGTCGGCGGCCACGCGCTCGGCGGAGCCGTGCTCGCCGTCGAAGACGACCAGGACCTCAGGGGGCGCGACGTCGACGTCGTCGCGGATCGCCGCGCGCAGCAGGGCGAAGAAGGCGAACAGGCCGGTCAGCTCGCGGGTCTTGTCGCGGGAGTGGATCGGCGCGGGGAAGCCGAAGGTGCCGGCCCACAGAAGGTTGAACCCGTCGACGAGCAGCAACGGGGCAGGGGTTGCTGGGGTTTCGGGCATCACGACACCGCCTCCATGAAGAAGTCAGCGATTCGGCGGGGCTCGAACTGAGCCGCCCGCCGATACACGGTCTGTGTAGTCGCGACGTACAGTATGTCATCTTCCAGGAGGGTTCGTGCCGCCTTGTGGAGTGCGGCCGGGCCTTCACCGTGGTCGACGAGGAGGTGGTCGCCGTGGCCGGTCGGGCCGATCAGGGTAGGAAGGTTGCCGACCCGGTAGGCGACGACCGGGGTGCCGACGCTCATGGCCTCCAGCGCCACCAGGCCGAAGGTCTCCTTGTGACTGGGGACGATCACCACGGCGGCCTGGGCGAGCCAGGGCAGTACCGCGGACGGGGTCAGCGGCCGGGCGTCAGTGGGTGACGGCCTGTTCGAGGAGGTCGACGGCCTCCGCGAGGGTGGCGGGGCGGGCTGCGCCGCTCGGCGGCTGGTTGCGGGCCCAGCCGGGACCGGCGGCGACGACCACCGCCCCGCCGCGGGAGCCGTGCGGGCCCCACGCGCTGTCGCTGACCGTGCGTACCAGCTCGCGGTCCGCGGTGTGCCGGTCCTGGGACCAGATCATCACGGCCCCCGGGCCGATCCGGTGGACGGCGTCCAGCAGGGCCCGGTGCGGGACGGCCGCGCCCAGCATGCGGAAGGCGACCGCGCGCTCGGTCAGCGCCGCGGCCGTCGCTTCCAGGGGGAGGGTATGCAGTTCGAGGGGAGTCGCGGTCAGCAGGACAGTCCTTGTCCGCCGGGCGGTGTACGCGCCCACGGCCACGCTCCGCAGGGCACTGGAGACGTGCCAGGACAGCAGGTGCTCGACCTCGACGTACTGCTCGCCGTCCGCCGCCCACTTGCGGCCCGCGGCACGAAGGGCGGGCATCATGACGTCCGTCCACGCGTCGACTACCCCCAGCGTTTCCAGCGCTTCCCGGAGGATCCTGGAAATCTCCGGCGCGTCGAGCCGCACCGCCGCCCGGGCCAGGCCCCGGCACTCAGGGCGTACCGTCCCGACCCCCAGGGCGCGGCTTCCACCCGGGCCGGGGCCGGGCCGGTTGCGGCCCCGGGAGTTCGCTTCGGGCCTGCCAGGGGCGGGATGCGGACTGCCGTCGCGTTCGGCCAGGGCCGCGCGGGCGGCCTCGCCCGGCGGTACCCCGCGTGCTGTCAGGCGGCACATCGTCTCCAGGACCGCGATGTCCTGCTGGTTCCAGCGCCGGTGGTGTCCGGCCTCGCGGTGGGCAGGACCGATGCCGTAGCGGCGCTCCCAGGAACGGACGGTGGTGGGTGAAACCCCCAGTCGCCGGGCCACACCGCCGGTCGGCAGCCCCACGTCCTCCAGCGGACCGGAGACGGAGTCCGACGCCGCGGGCTCCGCCCCGACGGGCAGTCCGGCAGCGTGGCCCGGAGACACGGTCACCATCCGGCGATCCGCCCCACGGCGAAGCCCACGCAGCACACCACCATGGCGGCGATGACCAGCAGCGGGATCCAGCCCGGCCAGGCCGTGTGCAGCTCGACCGACTCCGGGGTGGAGATGCCCGCGCAGGTCGAGGCCTCGCACTCGGGCGTCTCGGTGGGCGGGCTCACGGGCTGCGGGCGCCCGCCGGCGGGGAGTTGGTGGTAGGTGGTCATGATGTCCTCCCGCTGTCTGCGGTGGTGCGGGCGATCCGATTGGATGCGAGCCCGGCCGGTACGGTGCGCGTCGGCCCGGAGCGAACTCGGGCCTGCCCGAAGCCCTTCGGGCCCGTCGCAGGTCCGGCGGTTCAACGTCTCCATGGTGCGTCTGCCTGCTCCCTGTCCCCAGCCGCAGCGTTTGCGCACCGCCACCGGAACCCGGTTCCGTCGTACTCGGCGGTGCTCGACACGTCGCCTACCAGCCCGAGGTGCCATGCCCGCCCTTGAACGGGCCGGTGATCTCCCGGGTGATCCACCCTCCGTAGAAGTCGCCGTCCTGGGCGTGCACGGCCTCGCCGTCGACGGTGCAGAGGTCCACCCGTCCCGGGTAGAACGCCAGCATGCCGCGCAGTTCCCGGTACCCGGGGAGCGGATGCGGGTAGCTCCACGCCGCCCGCACCGCCGCCCGGGAGCCCACCCTCAGGTCCCAGTAGCGGGCCCGGCCCTTCCACTCGCACACGCTCTCACCGTCGGCGGGGCTCAGCAGTTCGGTGGCGACGTCGTCGGGCGGCAGGTAGAACACCGGCGGGTGGCTCGTCTCCAGCACCCGCACCGCCTGCGTCGTGGACGCCACCAGCTTCCCGGCGAACCGCACCTCGACGAGCCGGCCGCGGGCGGAGCGGACCGCCGGAGGCCGCGGGTAGTCCCACACCGACTCCGTACCGCGACCTGCCACCGTCATCGTCCCGCCCCCGTCAGACGGTTGGACCCGGGCCAGGCCCGCAGCCCGGCGCGCGCTTGCCTCGTGCACGGGAGGTCGGAGCCAACGTCGAAGGCGGCCCTGAGCCGAATGAGCGCGTCGCGGATGCGGGTCTTGACAGGACCCAGGGGCACGCGGGTCCGCTGCGCGATCTCCCGATGTGAGTACCCGCCGTAGTAGGCCAGCACCACCGCCTCGCGTTGCGCCGAACTCAGCTCCGCGAGGGCAGACCTGACCCGCAGCCGGTCCAGGGAGCGGACCACCTGCTCCTCCGGCGTATCGCTCGGCACAGGCCCGCGAGCCGCGACACGGTGGTCCCGCTCGGCAGCCGCCCGGACGCAGCGCACTCGATCCACCGCACGGTGATGCGCAATCGTCAGCGCCCACGTCATCACCGACCCCCGCTCAGGCCGGTAGACCGCGGCAGTGCGCCGCATCTCCAGCAGGACCTCCTGGGCGACCTCCTCGGCGTGTGCGGGGCTGCGCAGCGTCCGCAGTGCGACTCCGTACACCGGTGCGGCGACCGTGGGATACACACGTTCGAACGCACGCTCGTCGCCGCGCGCCGAACGCTCCACGAGAGGACGTAGATCGGAGGCCTTCGGCACCCTGCTGCCGCCGGGGGCACTGCCGACACGACCTTGCCATGGTGAGGTCACGCCGTCACGGTGCAGCGATTCGGCACGGGAGAGAAGCCGAAGCGTTTGTGCAGCGTTTTGATCCAGCCGGGAACCCGTCCGTCCGGTAAACGGTGCGGTACCGCTGCAACTGTTGCGGCCGGTTGCGGCGGCCGAATCTGCGGGGGAGGCCGCGTGCCTCGCGCCCACCCGATGACCGAGAAGTGGAGCCGACCATGAAACTGCACGATGAACTGCCGGTCGATCACCGTCTGTCCCAGGTCTACCGTGCCGGCGCCGGACTGTGCGGTGCGGCCCTGTTCGTGTTCGGCGCTCTCGGCCTGGTGGACGGGCTGTCCTTCTTCAGCACCTCCGGTGAGAGGATTGCCGGTCTCTCCAGCAATGGTCTGCTCAGTCTCGTGTCGGTGGTGACCGCCGTGGTGCTCGTCGTCGGCGCGCTGATCGGCGGGAACACCGCCTCCACGATCAACATCACCGTGGGCACGCTGTTCGTCCTCAGCGGCTTCGTCAACCTGGCGCTGCTGGACTCGTCGGCGAACATCCTGGCCTTCCGCATGCCGAACGTGCTGTTCAGTTTCGTCATGGGGCTGGTGATCGCCACCTTCGGCATGTACGGGCGGGTGAGCGGAAAGCTGCCGCTCGACAACCCCTACTGGCGTCACCGCCACCCGCGGCCGGCTCTTCGGGACGGCGCCGCGGCCCTTCCCGGCGGGACGGGACGGGCCCTCCTGCCCGGGCGTCCGGTATGAGCGGCCCGCGCCCGCACTGGGTGTTCGGCGACCAGCTGGGGCCGCACTTCCGCGTCCCCGCGCAGGACGGCCCGGACCCGGACGCCCCGGTGGTGATGATCGAGGCCCGGTCCGTGCTGCGCCGACGGCGTTTCCACCGGGCCAAGGCCCACCTGGTGCTCTCGGCCATGCGCCATGCCGCGGCCGCCCTCGGGGACCGGGTGCGCTACGTCCAGGCCGACACCTACCGGGAGGGCCTGGCCCGGGCGGTGGGCCGGCAGCAGATTACGGTGTGCCACCCGACCTCGCGAGCCGCCCTCGGCCTGGTGGACGGCCTCCCCCGGGTGACGGTGCTGCCACCGCGCGGCTTCCTCGTCCCCTTCGCCGACTTCCGCCGCTGGGCCGGCGAGCCGGGGCAACGGCGCCTGCTGCTGGAGGACTTCTACCACCGGGTGCGCCGCGCCGAGCACCTGCTGCTGGAACCGGACGGCAGCCCGGCCGGCGGCCGCTGGAACCTCGACCGGGACAACCGCGAGCCACCGCCCAGGGGAGCCGCCGCCCTCCCACTGCCGCCGCCCTTCGCGCCCGAGGAGGACGGGATCGACGAGCAGGTCCGGGCCGACCTGGACCGCTGGGAACGCGCGGGCGAGGTCGCCTTCGTCGGCCGGGACGGCCCGCGCCGCTTCGCCGCGACCCGCGCGGAGGCCGAACGGGCACTCGCGCACTTCGTCACCCACCGACTCCGCGACTTCGGCCGGTACGAGGACGCCATGCTCCACGCCGACCCGTGGCTGGCCCACAGCGCGCTGTCCGTCCCGCTCAACCTCGGCCTGCTCGACCCGGGCGAGTGCGTGCGCGCCGCCGAGGCCGCCTACCGGGCGGGGCAGGTGCCGCTCAACAGCGCGGAGGGCTTCGTACGGCAGGTCGCCGGCTGGCGCGAGTACGTCTGGCAGCTGTACTGGCACCTCGGCGAGGGCTACCGCGACGCCAACCGCCTCGGCCACCACGAGCCGCTGCCGGCCTGGTTCCGCGACCTCGACGCCGACGCCGTCACCGCCCGCTGCCTGGCCCGCGTCCTCGCCGAGGTCCGCGACCACGGCTGGGTGCACCACATCCCCCGGCTGATGGTGCTCGGCAACTGGGCCTTGCAGCACGGCTGGGACCCGCGCGAACTCACCGACTGGTTCCACCGCTGCTTCGTGGACGGCTACGACTGGGTGATGACCGCCAACGTCGTCGGCATGTCCCAGTTCGCCGACGGCGGACTGATCACCACCAAGCCCTACGCGGCGGGCGGCGCCTACCTGAACCGGATGAGCGACCACTGCCGCCCGTGCCGCTACCGGCCCACCGAACGACTCGGCGAGCGTGCCTGCCCCTTCACCACCGGCTACTGGGCCTTCGTCCACCGCCACCACGACCTCCTCGCCGCCAACCACCGCACCGCACAGGCCGCCGCCGGCCTGCGCCGACTGGACGGCCTGCCGGAACTCCTGGCCGCCGAACGCGCCCGCGGCCAGTCACCGCCGTAGCTCGCCGCTCAACGTCCGCTCAGGTACCCGCCCCTTGAGCATCCGTGCCTGAGGACCGCGTCGGTGCGCATCCGTCCGCCCGTCTCGTCGGCGGCCTCCACGACCATGACGTCCCGTCCGGCCGCGGTCAGGTCCGGCGCGGCCGGGCCCGCGCCGACCGCGCCCGGGTCCACTGGTTGTCTCTCGTCGCACCCTGCTCACCGGCTTTCCGTCGAGTGCGGGCTGCGCCGCGGGCGGTGGTGGCCCGTCGGGCAGGTGGCGTGGTAGGCGTGCGCGAGGGACTCGGCCATGGTGTCGACGCCGAACCGGTCACGGACCGTCGCCGCCCCGGCCGCCGCCATCGCCGCCAGCTCGGGCGCGGGTGTGCGCAGGAGGGACTGCAGGCCTGCGGCCAGGCCCTGCGGCGACTCGGTGACCAGGAGCCGTCCGTTGACACCGTCACGCAGGTAGTGGGAGGCGCCGCCGCGGCGCGGGGCGGCGACGGGCAAGCCCGCCTCCATGGCCTCCAGCACCGCCAGTCCGAACTCCTCCTTCGCGCTGGGGCACACGTACAGGGCTGCTCCAGACCGCCCCTGCGCCAGGAGCCGCTCCAGCAGGCGCACGTGGTGGTTGGGCAGCGCCGGCCACAGGGCCGCCCGGCGCATCGCGACCGGTTGCGACCGCAGCAGCTCGCTCACCCGTCCTCGCACCGCCGATTCGACGGCGGTCGGCTCCCTGAGTGACCCGCCGACGAGCAACAGGGTCGAGCGGTTGTGCAGGCCGGCGTGCATCCAGGCCCGCACGAGCTGCTCCTGCTGTTTGACCGGGTGGAGCCGTCCCACGCACAGGAGCAGCGGCAGTTCGCGGTCCGCGGAGTCCAGTCCGTCGGCGTTCGCACCGCCTGCGAACAGCCGGGAGAGCATCGCGCGTGCGGTCGCGCCATCGTGCGGGGCCGGGCGGAAGGGGGCGATGCCTTCGGGCAGCGTGTGGATCGCGCGGCCCCGCAACTGCGGGAAGTGCGTGTGGAGTTCCTCGGTCCCGGACCGGCCGGGCATGGCCACGAGCAGGTCGGCGCGGGCCACGAGACGGTCGGCGACGAAGACCCGGTGCAGGTCCAGGCGCAGCGCGCGGCCCGCGTCGTCGGTGTGGACCGGCTCTGTGCCGGCGTGCCGTTCGTCCATGGAACGGTGCGGGTCGGGGGTGACGGTGAACGCGAGCTTGGCGCCGTGGCGCAGCGTGGCCTGGGCGACGGCGAGGGACGCGTCGTCGGCGAACCTGACGTGGGTGATGTCGGGTCGGGCGCCCGGGAGCTCGAAGACGCGGGTGGTCCACCAGGCCAGGGCGCTCCGATGGGCGGCGGCGGTCTCGGGATCGAGCGTTCCCGGCGTGTCCACGGGGAGCCGCACGAGCCAGTGCCCGGGACTCAACTCGTCCACCAGCGACTGGTGTTGTGACTCAGTTGGGTGGGTGGCGGTGAGGGTCAGGACTCGCGCGACGCGTGCGTCGGCCGTCAGGGCCTCGCCGAGTCCGGTCAGCAGCACGCTCATTCCGCCGCTGAGTCCGGCGCCCGGCTCCTCGAGGCGGCCCAGCAGCATCGACTGTGCGACCACCAGGGATTCCCGGAAGTGCTGAGTCAGGGCCTCGAACGCCGTCCTGAACCGCTGTCCGGCCGGGGACCCCGGGCGTGCCCGCTCGCAGCAGGCCGCGAGCAGGAGCCGCTCGTAGGCGTCTTCGGCCGTTTCCGGACTCGGCAGCACCAGATCACCGCCCGGTACCCCCGACAGGTAGCGCCACCGTGCGTGCAGGTGCGCCCGCGCGGCGGGTTTCAGCTTGATCACCTCACGGGCCGAGAGCGGCCGCAGGGCGTTCGCGTCGGCGATGTCCAGCAGGAACGCCGTCTCCGCCGGACCGGGGGCGGCCAGCAGGCGCCGACGGACCTCCGCGGTCGCCGTCAGCCCCTCATCAAGGCCGGCACTGCGCTCCCACGCCTCGGCGAGTGCCGTCCGCTCCCACGCCGCCTGGTCCGGCGCAGCCCCGGCGGCCGCCAGCATCCATGCCGGGGCGGCCCGTTCGTGCCGCGCCATCTGGCGAAGCCGTGCCGCTCGCCGGTCGGAGCCCGACAGGACCGCATCGGGGTGGACCCACGAACCCCCGTACTCGGCCCGCGCGAGCCGACCGAGCAGGTCGCCACCGGTCACAGCAGCGAAGTCCTGGGTCCAGTAGCACCTGCGCCACGCCGCCAGGCTCCTGGCGTCGCCCCCATCGGCCCCCGACGGTTGCGGGGTCGTGGTCGGTGTGCTGTGGTGTGTCATCGGCCGTCCTCCCGAGCCGCCGGATCGTTCCGGCCTCCTTTTCGGAGACCGGTGGCCGAACGGATTGGATCCGGGCGCCCCTCCACCCGCACGGGCCGCAGGAGAGCGGCAGGGACGCGGTCGCGCGGCCGGCAAGGTCCGCGGCTGCCCCGGGATTGCTGGCATCATCGAAGCCGCACGCGAACCCACGGCCCCCGACGGAGGACACCATGGCCCGCGTCGTCGTGATCAGCCCGCCCTTCCACTCCCACGCCCGCCCGCTCGCCGCCCTCGGCGCCGCGCTGGCCCGGCACGGCACCCGCGTCGACTTCGCCTGCACCGGCGCGTTCGCCGAACTCGCCGCCCGCAGCGGCCTCGGCTTCGCCGAACTCGCGGTCACCCGCAACGCCAACCACGGCATCGCCGAAACGACCCGCCAGGGCCGCACCGAGGCTGGCCGCCTGCGCGAGTTCCTCGCCGCCACCCACCACGGACCGACCGCGACCCTCCTCGCCCAGGCCCGCCACCGCGCCGACGACATGCTCCCCGACCCCGAGCGCGTCCTGAACGAGCTCGGCGCCCTCGACACCGCGGTACGCCCCGACTGGTACCTCGTCGACCAGCTCGCCTACAGCGCCACCCTCGCCCTGCACTGCCTCGGCCTGCCCTACGCCACGTTCTGCCCCGGCCACCCCAGCTACCTGCCCGCCACCCCCGACGCCCACTTCGGCCTGCCGTACGCCTGGCCCGACACCCTGCGCCCGGACACCGCCGACCTCGGCCGGCTGCGCGCCGCGGTAGCGGCCAACGACGCGTCCTTCACCCGGGTCTTCCGGGCGACGACCCGCCGCCACGCCCCCGACCGGCCGGAACCCGGCCGTGCCTTCGCGCTCTGCTCACCGCACGCCGTCGTCTTCAACTACCCGCTTCTGCCCTGGCTGCCGCCCGCTCCGCCCGGGCCCAAGGCCATCTACGCGGGCCACCTGCTGCCGCACACCGGCACCGCCCCGCTGAACGGGCACTGGCGCAACGCGGTCACACGCCTGACGGCGGCGGGTCGCCCACTGACGCTCGTCGCCCTGGGGACGTTCCTGTCCGCCCGCCACGACGTCCTGGCCACCGCGACCGCCGGGATCCTGCGGCACACACCGGCCTCGGTGATCGTGGCCGCCGGCGACCACCTCGCCGAGCTCACCGCCCACCCGCTGCTGCGGGAGGCGCCGGCCGGGCGGCTGGAGGTCGCACCCGCCATTCCGCAGCAGGAGTTGCTCCCGTACGCCGCCGCCATGGTCCACCACGGCGGGAACAACTCCTTCACGGAGTGCCTGCACGCCGGCGTGCCCGCCCTGGTGCTGCCCTTCTCCAGCGACCAGTTCGCCATCGCGCACGACGCCGAACGCGCCGCCCTCGGCCGCTGCCTCGACCCCAACACGCTCACACCGGAATCCGCCGGCACCGCCGTCGCGGCCCTGCTCGACGGACAGGCCCGCGGTACCGCAGAGCTCAGCGCCCGTGTGCGCCCGCGGGGCCCCGAGTGGGCGGCGTCCTCCCTCCTGTGGCACATGCCCTCCCACCGCTGAACACCGCGCCCCGCAACGGTCGATGTGCCAAACGCTGCGACTGGCGACGCGCCAGGACCGGCGGAGGCTGGACGAGGACCGGCGGATGAGAGGCGGCAGCACCGTGAACGCACCGTTGACCGACAGAGAGCGACACCTGCTGAACGGCATCGAGCAGCACCTACGCCGCGACGACCCGGCTCTCGACCGTCTGCTCGGGCGTCGGCCTTCGATCCTGACGCGGATCGGTCACCGCCCCCGGCTCCTCGCCGCCCTGGCCGCAGCGCTGGCCACCCTGACCGCATTCGCCGCGCTGTGTGCGAGCACGGGCGGACCGGCCACGCCGATGGCCGCAGCGGGTGCAGCCACAGGCGCACTCATGATGGCGCTCGTCTTCCGGCGGCTCGCGGCACTTCGCACGGTCTGACCTGCCCGCTCCGCGTTCCCGCGAACGGCCGCCACGAGCCGGGGGCTTGCGCGAACTCCGTCACCGCAGTTCAGCTACAGGTCCGCGTGACCGCAAGGGCTTGTGGCCCCGCCCCTCTGCCCACCTTCCCGGCGGCGGCCATGCACACTGCGGCGCTGCGCGCCGTCCGGCGGCGACGGCCCGGTCGAGGTGGTGGGCGAGCTCGGGCAGCTGGCCGTCCGGGTCGTTGCCGACGGTGATGCTGCGGGGCATCGCCAGGGCGATCGCGCCGGCGGCTGCCAGGACGAGGCCTTCGCCCTCGGTCAGGCCGTTCTCGTCGACCAGGATCAGCCCGCTGAGGACGAAGGCGAGGTCTGGGTGTACGCCGCCGTCCTCGTCGTCCCCGGGGTCCAGGTCCCGCCCGCAGGCGAGCACCGCGGCCGCGTACCCGGCCAGGCGCCGGCTACCGGTCCGCGCGGCCAGCTCCTCCACCCACGTGGCCGCTCGGCTGGCCGCGGCCGCCGCGATCCCCACCGCGGCCTCGACCCGTACCCGGTACCGCGCGTCGGCCCGCGCCACCTCCATCGCCTCCGCCGAGTCATGCCGCGCGCGGGCGGCACGGGCAGCCTCGAAGGCGGCCCGCTCGGCGGCGAGGACCGACACCGCACCGCCGCCGCTGTCGTGTCCGCCGCCGAAGTGCTGCTGGTCGTCGGACAGGGGAATCAGGTTCGTCATGACCGGTGAACCCCGCCGACGCCATCCCGCTCACGCCCCGGTTGCCGGGTTTCGCCCCACCAAAGCGCTGCTTTCGCCCCGCCAAGACACGGGATCTGCCTCGCTCCCCGCCGCAGGCCAGGGCGGATAGGCTGCCCGTGGCGCCCGCCGGACCCGAGACGCACAACCCGGGCCATCGTCGACGGGCGCCACCCACGAGGCGGGCCCGAGCCCGCGAGCCGGGCGCCGCGGGGCTGGCGCTCACATCGACCGGACGGCCCGCTCGCATCGCGGTCACACGTGCCCGGCGTGCTCGGGCGGGTACCAGCGCGAGCCCGGTCCGGACGGTCGCCACGGGTCGACGATCATGCTTACGGTCTCGATCCCGCAGGCCGTCACCGGCAGCGGGTCACCGGGCGAGTCCGGGTCGGAGCCAGCGGCGTGCACGACCAGGAGGTCCGGCTGTTGCGGCTGCTCGATCACCACGAGGATGCCCACCACCTCACCCTGCTCCGGCGCCGGGCACCACCGCACCCGGTGACCCGCCAACAGGGCGCGGGACCGTCCTGCGGGTTCCGCCCTGCGGGGCGGCGCGTTTCGCCCCGCCGTCCCCACCGCAGGCCAACACCTTGGTGCGACTCCGCTCCCGCGACCGTGCCCGCGCCCGTCCAAGATCCGGCCGCCTGACAGTCCCTCGAACTGCGGCCGTGAAACCGCCGCACCTCAGCATTGAATCCGTTGGTGCGCACGCTGGCAGTCCCCGCGGGGCGCGTACACCTTCTGGTCTGACGGAACTGCACGGTTATCGATGTAGCTGCTTTGCAGCGCGGCGTCCTGGGCGACGACGTGCCCCCTGATGCCGGCCTGCGGGGACATACCAGCTGCCGACGATGGCTCAGCCGCCAGGCCGACGGAGACGAGCACGCCGAGAAGCGCGGCGGACGTAACACGGAGAACGCGCATGGAAGGTCCTTTCACAGGTGGAGACACTGTTTCGTGGATGCCCGGTGCCCTACTGTCTACACCGCCGTGGCTAGTGTCCTGAGTCCTTGATCCGTCGGATGTATCCAGCGAGGGATTCGAGGATCTGGTCAGCGGTTTTGGTCCAGACGTAGGGCCGGGGGTCGG
>NZ_JBHYGR010000146.1:0-12899 GCF_042738155.1 Kitasatospora sp. NPDC059088
CGGGAATCGCGGGCGGGGGTGTGGGCGCCCGCGGGTGGGGCCCGTTGGGCGGCGACCACCGAGGCCAGCAGGGCGTTGAGGTCCCGCTGGGCGGCGAGCGCCGCCTCGGGGGTGGCCGAGCTGGAGACCAGGGTGTCGGAGAGGTGGTGCAGTTCGTCCTGCTGTTCCGCCGCGAGACCGAGGAGTTCGCCGATCACCTGCATCGGCAGCGGGTAGGCGAAGTGCTCGCGCAGGTCGAACTCGCCCTCCAGCGCGGCGATCCCGTCGAGCAGCGCGACGGTCCGGGCCTCGATCGCGGGGGCCAGCGCGGCTGTTCGGCGCGGGGTGAAGGCCTGGCTGACCAGCCCGCGCAGCCGCTTGTGGTCCTCGCCGTCGGCGGTGATCATGCCGGGCACCGTGACGAAGTTGAGCAGCGGCCAGCCGTACGGCAGCCGGCCCTCCCGGAAGAGGGTCCACAGCTGGGGGTTCTTGCCGACCCGGGGGTCGGCCAGCAGCGCCTGGAGGGTGTCGTGGTGGGTTACCGCCCAGACCACCACCCCGCCAGGGAGCTCCACCAGGACGGCCGGGCCGGCTGCCCGGAGCCGGGCGTTCTCGCCGTGCTGGTCGCGTCCGAAGGGGTCGAGCCGGACGGGCTCGGGTCGGACGGGCTCGGGGCGGGGGCCGCGGGGGTCGTCGGCGGTGTCCATGCGGGCCTTTCGGGGGCTGGCGGGCGGGGCGGGGTGAAGGCGCTGTAGAGCACCGGGAGGGCGACCAGGGCCCGTGACCACGGAGACGGACGCCAGGTCAACTCGCCTGCGGGTACGGCAAGTTGGAGATCGGGAAGGCGGTGCAGCAGGGTCTCGATCGCGGTCTCGACGATGATCCGGGCCGGGTGCTGGGCCGGACAGACGTGCCGGCCCGCGCCCCAGGCGAGGTGGGCCCGGTTGCCGCCGAGCGAGCCCTGGGCGGCCGAGGAGGTGCCCTGGGCGGCCGGGTCGGCGTTGGCCGCGGCCAGGCCGAGCACCAGCATGTCGCCCTTGTTGACGTACTGGCCGCCGAGGACGGTGTCGCCGGTGGCCCAGCGGCCGGGGAAGTTCTGGGTCGGCGGGTCGCGCCAGAGCACCTCCTCCAGCGCGTCGGAGACGGTCAGCCGCCCGCCGGTCAGGGTGGCCCGGAAGCGGCGGTCGGTGAGCAGCAGCCGCAGGGTGTTGCCGATCCAGTTGATGCAGGTCTCGTTGCCAGCGACCATCATCACCACCAGGTGGTGCACCGCCTCCTCGTCGGTCAGCGCGGCCGGGTGGGCGAGCAGCCAGGAGGTGAGGTCGGCGCTGGGGGCGGTGCGGCGCTGCCGGACCAGTTCGACCAGGGTGTTCTGGAACTCCCCGGCGGCGCGCACCGATTCGGGCCCGCTGTCGACGAAGTGGCTGATCAGCTCGATCATCCGGGGTCCGCTGCCGGTGGGCAGGCCGACCAGCTGGGTGGAGACCAGCAGCGGCAGGGCGCGGGCGTACTGGCCGATCAGGTCGGCGGTGCCGTCCGGGCCCCAGCTGTCGATCAGGCCGTTGGCGGCGGCCTCGGTGGTCTCGCGCAGCTGCCGGTGGTCGATCTGGGCCAGGGTGTCCGAGACGGCGGCACGCAGCCGCTGGTGCTCGGCGCCGTCCAGGTTGAGCAGGGTGGGCCGCCAGGCGGTCATCGGCTGCAGCCGGGAGTCGGCGGCCAGCCGGCCCTCGGCGGGCACCCGCCACTGCCGCGAGTCCTTGGAGAACAGCGCCTCGTTGCGGGTGAGTTCGAGCAGTTCGGCGTAGCCGAGGACGAGCCAGGCCTCCACCCCGGGCTCCAGCTCGATCGGCGCGACCGGGCCGTAGCGCTCGCGCAGCCGGGCGTACAGGCCGTGCGGGTCGTCGGCGACGGCCTGCCCGTACAGCGGGGTGAGCGGGACGCCGACCGGCAGCCCGCCACCGGGCGGGGCGCCGTACGGAGCTCCGGTCCCGTACGGACCGCCGGTGCCGTACGGGCCGCCGGTGCCGTACGGGCCGCCGGCGCCGTGGGGCCCGCCGGTGCCGTGCGCGACCGGGCAGCCGGAGGGCCGCGGGGGCTCGGGGGCGGTCACGGCTGGAGCTCCAGCAGCGAGCTGCGGTGCAGGTGGTCGACGAAGTCGATCAGCAGGTCGTAGGAGGCCCGCCGGTCCCGGGCGTCGCAGTACAGGATCGGCACCTCCGGCAGCAGGTCCAGCGCGGAGCGCAGCTCCTCCTCCGGGTAACTCGGCGTGTCCGGGAAGGTGTTGACGGCCACCGCGAAGGGGATGCGCTGCTCCTCCAGCCGGCCGAGCACGTCGAAGCTCTCGTCCGGCCGGCGCAGGTCGACCATCGCGATGGCGCCGAGCGCGCCGCGCGACAGGTCGTCCCACAGCGGCCAGAAGCGCTGCTGCCCGGGCGTGCCGAACAGGTACAGCGCGAGCCGGGAGTTGAGCGTGATCCGGCCGAAGTCCAGCGCGACCGTGGTGGTGGTCTTGCCGCTGCGCCCGGTGAGGTCGTCCACGCCGCTGCTGGCGGCGGTCATGGTCTCCTCGGTGCGCAGCGGGGTGATCTCGCTGAGCGAGCCGACCAGGGTCGTCTTGCCGACCCCGAACGGGCCGGTGACCAGGATCTTCACCGCGCCCTGCACCGAGGACGGCAGGTACTGCGGTCCGGCCGGCACGTCGGCGGGGGCTTCAGCGGAGTTGGCGGAGGCCAACGAGCACCTCTTCCAGGAGGGTTGTGGGCAGGCGTTCGGCCTGCGGGACGGGCGGGAGCACCTGCACGGCGCCGAGGTCCCAGAGGTCGCCGACCAGCACCTTGACGACGCCGAGCGGCAGCCCCAGGTGGGCCGCCACCTCGGCGACGGACAGCAGGCTGTGGCAGAGCCCGAGGATGCGCCGGTGCTCCCGGTTGAGCAGGACGTGCTCGGGCAGTGCCGGGGGATCTGATAACGCGCTGACCAGGCTCTCGATCGCCAGGTCGGCGCGGGTGGGGCGGCTGCGCCCACCGGTGATGACGTAGGGCCGGACCGGCCCGTTCACCGGTGCCCCCCCGCCGCGTGGTCGACGCGCGGCGGGCTGGTGAGGTGGGTGCCGATCCGCTCGACCAGGACCTGCATCTGGTACGCGACCAGCCCGGCGTCGACCGCCTCGCTGGTCACCACGGCCAGGTGGGCGCCGGCCCCGGCGGCGACGACGAACAGGTAGCCGCCGCCGTACTCGATGATGATCTGGCGGGTGGCGCTGCCGGGGCCGCCGAAGCCCGTCGCGACGCCGCGGGCCAGCGACTGGAGCCCGGAGCAGGCGGCGGCGAGCCGTTCGGCGTCCTCCCGGGCGATGTCGGCGCTGCGGCCGATCTCCAGACCGTCGTTGGAGACGACGACGGCGTGCTGGACCTGGGGGACGGCGATGATGTCGGCGAGCAGCCAGCCGAGATCGGGGGTGGTGGTCATGGAACTCTCCGGGGCGATGGGGAAGTCGGGGGGAGGTCGGGGGGCGGGACGGGAGCGGGCTCGGTGCGGGCTCGGTGCGGGCCGGGCCGGCTCAGTGCGGGCCGGGCGGGCCCTGGGCCCGGGTGCGGGCGGCCGACCGGCCGCTGGCCGTCCCGGCCTGGAACATCGCCATGAACGCCTGGGCGTCCCGGGCCGAGCGGTACGGCGGCTCGGGCGCGGGTGGGGGAGCGGCGTGCTGGGCGGGTCGGTTCGCACGGTCGCGCCGGTGGCTCCGGCGGGGCAGCGGCGGAGGGGTGTCGGCCGCCGGGGCCCGGCTGGTGGGCGGGGCCTCCACCAGCGGGTGAACGGCGCCGGGGTGGTCGGGGCCGGCGAGCGGCCGGGGGTCGGGGGTGAACGCCCGGTCGTCCGGCCCGAGTCCGGGCACGGTGGGCGGCAGCGGCTCGGTGAGCAGGGCGTTCGGCAGCAGCAGGACCACGCGCACACCGCCGTACGGGGAGGGCGCCGAGCTGAGGGTGACCCGGAACCCGTAGCTCTCGGCGAGCCGGCCGACGGCGGCCAGCCCCAGCTGGGGCACCTCGCCGAGCCGGGAGACCTCCAGGCTGCTGCCCCCGGCGAGGGCGGCGGCGGCCTTGGCGACGGCCTGTTCCGGCATGCCGACGCCGCCGTCGTCGATCTCGATGACCGCGCCGTTGTGCACCGGCATCAGGGTGACGAACACCTGGGTGCTGGGCGGGGAGTAGCGGGTCGCGTTGTCCAGCAGTTCGGCGATGGCGTGGATCAGCGCCTCGGCGGCCGCGCCGACCACCGCGGTCTCGATCCGGCTGCGGACGACCACCCGCTGGAACGGCAGGATCCGCGACTGGGCGCCGCGCACCACGTCCTCCAGCGACACCGGCTCCGGCCAGTGCCGCCCGGCCCGGGCGCCGCACAGCACGGCCAGGGTCTGGGCCAGCCGGGCCTGTTGGGCGGCGGCGTGGTCGGCCTTGAGCAGGCCCTCCAGCAGCGCCGGGTCGTCGTGGGTGCGCTCCATCTCGTCGAGCAGGGCCTGCTGGTCGTGGGCCATGACCAGGATCCGGCGGGCGACGCTGAGGAAGGCCCGCTGGCTGGAGGCGGTGAGCTCCTGCTCCTGCTGGACGGCGGCCAGGTCGGCGCCCCGGCGGGAGAGTTCGGCGGCCAGCTGCTCCTGGAGCCGGGCGAGCTCGCCCGCCAGCCGGTCGGCCCGGCCGCGCTGGGTGACGGACACGGCGCGGTACCGCGCGGCGGCCACGAGGGCGAGGACGGCGAGCACGCCGGTAGCCGTTGCGCACCACTGAGTCATCGTCACGCCGCGAATTCTAGGGCGATGATCCTACGAAGGTGTGAACGGATCTCGCCATGTGACTGGATCTCGTCAATATCGAGTCAATACGCCGCCGTTCCCGCGTCGTTCGACCGCGATCGCGGGGCCCTGACAAGCCGTCCGATCGTTCGTCCAGGGTCTTTCGACCCCCCTCGATGTGGCGCGTGGTGGCCGGTTCGCGTCCCGTGATGTGTGGGGCCCGTGTGCACGGTGTCGCCGAACCGGCGTCATCAGGTGCAGGAGCGCGCGCCGTCAGGTGCCGGGCCTCGGGTGCCGGGCTTCGGGCGTCAGGCCTCGGACGGCATCCGGTGCAGGAGCAGCAGCGCCACGTCGTCCGGCCGGGAGCGGCGCTCGGTCACGTTCAGGGTGAGCAGGTCGGCCAGCCGCTCCAGCGCGGGGGCCGCGCCGATCCGCTCCGGGCCGGTCTGCCGGGCCCACAGCTCCAGCCCGCCGATCATCCGGTGCACCGACTCGTCGTAGTCCTCCTCCCGGTCCTCGACCAGCCCGTCCGTGTAGACCAGCAGGGTCTCGCCGCCCGCCAGCCGGCCGGTGGCCAGCGGGTACGGCTGCCCCGGGTCCACGCCCAGCGGCGGGCCGCCCGGCAGCTCCAGCTCGACGGCCGTGGCGTCGGCGGCGATCCGTACCGGTGCCGGGTGGCCGGCCCGGGCCGCGGTCAGGCTGCCGTCGGCCGGGTCCAGGGTCAGGTAGAGGCAGGTCGCGAACAGCTCGGTGTCCAGCTCGGACAGCAGCCGGCTGGTCCGGGCCAGGGTCGCCGCCGGGTCGTGCCCGTCCGTGGCGTACGCCCGCAGGCCGCTGCGCAGCTGGCCCATCACGGCGGTCGCCTCGGCGTTGTGGCCCTGCACGTCGCCGATGACCAGCCCGATCCGGCCGTCCGGCAGTTTCAGCAGGTCGTACCAGTCGCCGCCGATCTGCATGCCCTCGGTGCTCGGCAGGTAGCGGGCGGCGCTGGCGATCCCCGGCAGCCGGGGCAGGGTGCGCGGGAGCATCGCGCGCTGGAGTTCACCGGCCCGGTGGTGGTGGGTGTCGTACAGCCGGGCCCGCTCCAGGGACTGCGCGAGGATGCCGGCGAAGGTCGAGTACAGGGTGCGGTCCGCGCGGCCGAACGCGCGCTCGGTGGCGAAGGTGATCAGGCAGGAGCCGACCTGCCGGCCGGAGGCGACCAGCGGCAGCACCGCCCAGGCGGCCGGGGCGTCCGGCCGCACCGGCCCGCCACCGGGCTGGCTGAACAGCGGGGCCGAGCGGGCCAGCGAGTGCTGCATCACCTGCTCGGAGAGGTCCGCCAGCCGGGTCAGCTCGGCCCGGCGCGGTCCGCCGTACACGGTGTGCGAGACCGGCAGCAGCCGGCCCTCGTCCACCAGGTCCAGCACGATGCTGGCGGCGCCGAGCGCCGGCCGGGCCACGTCGGTGACGGCGGCGGTGACGTCCCGGACGGTCACCGCCCGGGACAGCGCCCGGGTCAGCGACAGCAGCAGCGCCGTCCGGGCCCCGGCCGGGTCGTGCGGCGGCTCGGCGTCCCGCGCCCGGCGGTGCTCCACGTCGGCGATCAGCCCGGCCATGCGCACCGGGCGGCCGTGCACGTCCAGCATCACCTCGCCGGACTCCTCGACCCGCGCGACTTTCCCGCCCCGGCGCAGCATCCGGTAGCCGATCCGGTAGCGGCCCCCGCTCGCCAGCGCCTCCGCCAGGGCCGCCTGGACGTCCGGCAGGTCCTCGGGGTGGACGATCCGCTCCAGCTCCGGGGCGGTCCCGTCCGGGTCGACGGGCCGGCCGGCCACCGCGAAGGCGGCCGCGTCCCAGTAGCTCTCCCCGGTGACCAGGTCGCGCTCGAAGGCGCCGTGCCCGGCGGCCCGCACCGCGAGCGACAGCAGCGGGTGGGCCAGGGCGGCGTCCGGGGCGGTCGGGGCGGTCGGGGGCCGCTCCGCGGTGCGGTTTCCGGTGCGGTCGCCGGTGTGGTCGAGGACGTGGTCCAGCAGGTGGTGCAGCCGGTGGGCGCAGGCCCCGGCGATCGTCTCCAGCACGTCCAGGTCGCGCCCCGGGACGGTGCCCCGGTGCGCCAGGGCGAGGGCCAGCACGCCGATCGGCCGCTCGTCCACCACCAGCGGCAGGCTGACCACGGCGACCATCCCGGTGCCCATGCCGGCGTTCCGGTTCGGGTAGTCGACGCTGGTGTGCTCCGGGCTGAGCAGGTACGGGCGGCGCAGCCGCAGCGCCATCGCGGCGGGCAGCTCGCCGGCCGGGTCGACCAGGCCGTAGCGCTCGTGCGCCCAGTCCGGCAGCCCGTGCGAGGCGGTCAGCCGGAGCATCCCGGCGGGGTCCAGCAGGTACAGCGCGGAGCCCTCGCCGGTGATCCAGTTCGGGCCCTCGGCGAGGACGGTGCCGAGCAGCTCGGCGGCGCTGGTGCAGCCGAGCAGCAGGCGCACGCAGCGCATCGGACTACGAACGGGAGAGGACACCAAATCTTCATACCCCATTTCCGTGGTCCGCGGTCGCTCTCAGCCGCCGCACCAGGACCAGGGTCCGGTCGTCCGCGACGTCCTGTGCCACCGCCTCCACCAGCCGGCCCGCCGCCCCCCGGACCGCCTGCCGCTGCGGCGGGTTGGTGCGCACCTCCGGCTCGGCCGCCGCCAACAGCCGGCCCACCCCCTCGTCCAGGTCCCGGCCCGGCACCTCCACCAGGCCGTCGCTGAACAGCAGCAGCGAATCCCCGTACGCCAGCCGCCCCGACGCCCCCGGGTACGGCGCCCCCGGCACCAGCCCCAGCGCCGGACCGCCGTGCTCCGACGGCACCCAGCCCGACCGGCGGCAGAACCGCACGGGCGGCGGATGGCCCGCGTTGAACAGGCGGTAGCGGCCCGTCGCCGGGTGCAGCGCCAGGTGCACGGCCGTGGCGAAGTCGTCCTCCCAGCCCATCCGCACCAGGTGGTCGTTGGCCGCCGGCAGGAACGCCTCCGGCGGCACCCGGCCCAGCAGCATCGCGAACGCCCCCGACAGGTGCGTCGACCGGGCCGCCGCCCGACTGCCCTTGCCCGACACGTCCACCAGGACCAGCTCCAGCAGGTCCTCCTCCGGCCGGTGGGCGCACAGCAGGAAGTCCCCGGAGAACGACGTGCCGCCCGCCGGGGCCAGCGCACTGTCGAAGTGCCAGTCCAGCAGCCGCTCCGGCAGCCGGGCCAGGGCCCGGTTGTGCTCCGCCAGCTCCAGCAGCATCGAATCGCCCTGGGTGCCGCGCAGTCCCAGCCGGTCCCGGAACCGGTTCGCGGTCAGCACCGTCGCCCCCGTCGCCGCCACCACCAGCGTCACCCCCAGCCGCACCCCGTGCGGATCCTGCACCACCGCCCCCAGCAGACCGCCCGCCAGCGCCGCGCACACCAGCACCCGCAACTGCCCGCGCCGCAGCACCAGCCCGCCACCCACCACCGGCAGCACCAGCGCCGACGGCGGCCACCCGTACGGCAACAGGACCGGCAGCACCCCCAGCACCACCGTCACCCCGAGCAGCACCCCCAGCGCCACCCGCCCGGCCCGGACGTCCCCGTCCAGCACCCGGCCGTACCACCGCCGCACCCTCGCTATCAGTGCGGGCACCCGGAACCTCCGCGAAGGCGTGGGCGGTCCCCTGTCGTGACCACCAGTCAGCCCGGCCACACTAACCCCTCCCCTCCCACCCCCCTCAGCGCAGTTCCCACTCCCACCCGCCCCCGCCCGCCGCCCCGCAACCCTCCTCCCCCCGAGGTGCCCACTGCTGCGCTCCACCCGTCTCCACCAAGCCCGTTCCGGCCCCACGCGCACCAGAAGTCGGCCCGCCCGACTTCCGGTGCGCACCTGAGCGCCGGCCGCCGACACTGCTGCGGTTCCTTACGGCGATGCCCTCGTCCCAGCGGCTCGACAACCAGGCAACCCGCTGTCGCCAGAAGTCGGCCCGCCCGACTTCTGGCGCGCCGCTTCTTGCCGCCGCCTCTCGGCTGCCCGTCACCCGGCAAGCCCGCAGCTCCGTGCTCCCTCCGCCGCTTCCTGCGCACAGCCCCCGCCTGTGGGAGAGACCGGCCTCCTCGCCGAGGCGCCCGCCTGATCCTGCCGATCGGTAGAGCCGCGCCCTTCGGCTGCCCCGGTCGTCCCCGCCGGGCTCCTTCTCGACCGGCCTCGCACGAGAAGTCGGTAGGGCCGACTTCTGGCGCGCCCACCAATGCCGCAGCGCTTCTCCGCCCCCGAGGCCCGCAGCCGGTCGCCCTGTAGGCCCCTTGCCTACGTGGTGCTGCGCAGGAAGTCGGCCAGTCTCCCCCGGCCGCGCCGGCCCAGCGGGCAACCTCGCCTCGCCAGGAGTCGGCCAGGTCGACTTCCTGTGCGCTTCCCCGGCCCAGCTGGCAGCCTCGCGCCACTGGAAGTCGGCCGGCTCGACTTCCTGTGCGTGGCCCAGGCTCTGCCCTGGGGGCTTCTGCGGTGGGGTTCCGTGGGAGCGGCGAGCGCGGGAATTCGGCCCGCCCGACTTCTGGCGCGCCCGCCGACGCCGCCGCGTTCCTCTGTGGCCCGAGGTGCGTGTGCCGGTCGCCCGGTAGGCCCCCTGCCTACGTGGTGTTGGGGGGGGGGGTGGGGGCGGGGGCGGCGATGGGCGACGGGCGCCGCCCCCGCGGGCGGGGGGGGGGGGGGGGGTGGGGGGGGCCCCCGGCGCGCCCCCGCGGCTGGTGGGTGGGGGCCTGGTGGCGGCCCGGGCCCACCCCCCCCCCACTGCTCCGGCCCCGCGGGTGGTCGATGGGCTGGCGGCCGTTGCCCGCTCAGGTCGACCGATCAGCAGCCCGCGCCACTGGAAGTCGGCCGGGCCGACTTCCTGCGCGCGGTCCGGGCTCCGCTCCGGTGGGCTTCTGCGGTGCGGTTTCGCGGGGTTGCGGTCGCGAGAAGTCGGCCGACCGGCAGCCCCGCCGCACCAGAAGTCGGTTGGGCCGACTTCCTGCGCCGCTCAGGTGCTGTGCGGGTGGGGGTGGGCCCGGGGTGGTCAGGCGGGGGTGGCGGTGCCGGGCCAGGTGTGGAGGGCGGTGGTGAGGGTGGTGATGAGGCGGTCGTGGGTGGTGGTGAGGTCCTCGGCGAGTTGGAAGGCGCCGGCGATGGAGAGGGAGGCGAAGCCGTGGGCGAGGGAGCGGACGGTGCGGGCGGCGTGGATGGCTTCGGGGCCGTCGAGGCCGTAGCCGCGGAGGACGGCGATGATGACGCCGACGAGCCGGGTGGCGGCGCGGGTGAGGTCGTCGTCGGGCTGGGGTGCCTGGGGGAGGGCGGCGTAGCGGTGGGGGTGCGCGGTGGCGTAGGCCTGGTAGGCGCGTAGGACGGCGGTGACGGCGTCGTCCCCGCTGCGGCCGACGGCGGCGTCCGCGAGCCGGTCGGCGAGCTCCTCGGTGACCCGGACGGCGATGAGGCGCCGTAGTTCGCCGAGTCCGCCGCTGACGTGCTTGTACAGCGAGGGGGTGGCGACGCCGGCCCGGGTGGCGACGGAGGCGAGGGTGAGGGCTTCACCGCCCTGGTCGTCGATGAGGGCGAGGGCGTGGTCGACGACCTGGTCGGGGGTCAGTCCTACGCGGGGCATGGCTTCGTTTCTCCGTACGGGCGGGGGTTCAGGCGAGTTCGGCGAGGAAGGGCAGCAGGGCGTCGGCGACGGCCTGCGGGTTGTCGGCCATCGGGTAGTGCCCGGACCCTTCGATCATCACCTTGCGGGCGCCGAGCTTCTCGGCCTGGAGGTCGGCGACGGCCTCGGGCTTCGGGAAGTCGGGGTCCTTGCTGCCCATGAGGACGAGGGCCGGGCAGCGGACGGCCGCGCACCAGCCGACGGGTGCGGAGTCGCCGGTGACGTGGCCGCGGGTGGCGGTCCGCCGGCCGGGGGTGCGCAGGGCGGCGACGAGTCCGTCGACGTAGCCGTCGAGGTCGGCGGGGCGGGGGCCGGGGTAGGCCATCTTGCGCAGGTAGAAGCCCCAGACGCCGGGCCACCGGACCATGGCGGCGCCCATGACGACCATGACGCCCTGCATGAGGGCGTTGGCCCGGTGTTCGACGAAGGCGTCGATCAGGGCGATCCCGGCGACCCGCTGGGGTGCGTCGCCGGCGACCTTGACGACCGTCGCCCCGGTGTAGGACTGCCCGACCAGGACGGCCCGTTCGATGCCGAGGTGGTCGAGCAGGGCGAGGACGTCGGTGGCGACGGCGGCGGGGCCGTAGTCGTCCCAGACGATCGAGGAGTCGCCGAAGCCGCGCAGGTCCATGGTGACGACCCGGTGGCCGGCGGCGGTGAGCAGCGGGTGCAGGTGCCGGTAGGCGCGGCGGGAGTCGAGCATTCCGGGGAGGAGGACGACGGGGGTGCCGTCGCCCTGCCGGGTGTCGTCGTAGGCGAGGCGGCCGCCGGGGACGTCGAGGTACTGGGTGCTCGGGGTGCTGGTGCCGTTCATGGTGGCCTCCGCCGACTCGCTCGTTTCTGCCTGTAGCCATAAAGCTAAGGCTAATAGCCTTAGCCGTCAAGCGTCCGGCCGGTACCGGGGGCGCTCTTCCGTTCACGCCCCCTCGACCCGGAAGGGGTCGTGCTCGCTGAGCAGTTTCTCCAGCCGGGCCTGGTCGACCCGGGCGACGGTGTCCGAGGACTCCTGCCGGTCCCGGACCACCTTGGCCAGCGTGAACGAGGAGGTGACGGTGTAGAGGAGGCCGATCCCGAGGAAGGCCCGGGTCCAGCCGCCGACCGGCAGGTAGGCGATCCCGGCGGCGAGGGCGGTGCCGGAGAGGGCGAAGGAGAGGACGGCCTGGACGAAGTACGCGGCCGTGGTCCGTGACTGCATCGGTGTGCTCATGGCGCCAGGATGCGGCGGGGCGGCCGGGTCGCACATGAGTAGGAGTACTCAGATGGACCGGGTGGCTGAGGGGTCGTTCGTTGACGTCCGATCACCTGTTCCCCAGCGGCCCCGAGCGGATGGCTTGGAATCGGAGCGTCCTAGGATTAACGTCTGATAACGCAGCGCGGTCGTCAATGCCGTACCCAGACGGCACCGTGCGCCGTCGCCTAATCCCACCGACCGGCCTCCGGGCAGGTCAGGGAGCCGGGGAACCACGTTCCTTGGGGTGAATCGGCGGGGCTCCGGCCCGGCCGTAGGAGACCTTCCTGCTCCGAACCCGTCAGCTAACCCGGTAGGCGCGAAGGAAGGAAAGGAGCGCGCCTCCGTGGCGTCGACGCACACCCCGGCACACCCGGCCGGCCCCGCAGCCGGTACCCGGCTCCTCGACCACCCCGGCCCGCACGGTGCCGAGCCCCGCGACGGCGGGTCCGCCGGACCGGCCGAGCCGTTCGCCCCGGAGGCCGAGGCCAACCGCCACCGGATGCCGCGTCAGACCCGCGGCGCCTCCCCGCTGCTCGGCGTCACCGCCGTCGCCGCCACCCTGGGCGCCACCGGCTTCGCCTCCGCGACCCCGGCCGCCGCGCCCGCCGTCGAGGCCCCGGACGAGACGGTCGCCCTGGCCGCCGACCCCGGCCTCGCGCTCGCCGCCCGGATCCAGCAGCAGGCCGACAGCCAGCGCACCGCTGCCGAGGAGGGCGCCCGGGTCCAGGCCGCCCAGGAGGCCGAGGCCAAGGCCGCCGCCAAGGAGGCGGAGGCCAAGCGTGCCGCCGAGGAGGCCGAGCGGGCCAAGGCCGCCGCCCTCACCCTGCCGGTGAAGGACTACGACCTCTCCGCCCACTACGGCCAGAGCGCCCGCTACTGGGCCCACCTGCACACCGGCCTGGACTTCGCGGCCGACACCGGCACCGCGGTCTACGCCGTCGGCCAGGGCACCGTCACCTCGGCCGGCTGGTCCGGCTCGTACGGCTACCGGATCGTCGAGACCCTGCCCGACGGCACCGAGATCTGGTACTGCCACCTCTCCTCGATCATCAAGGGCTCCGGCAAGGTCACCGCCGGCCAGCAGATCGGCAAGGTCGGCGCGACCGGCAACGTCACCGGCCCGCACCTGCACCTGGAGGTCCGCCCCGGCGGCGGCGCCCCGGTCGACCCGGAGACCTGGCTCCAGCAGCGCGGCCTCACCCCGTAGGACCGACGGACGTGGCAGGGCCCCGGGCGGCGCACGCCCGGGGCCC
>NZ_JBHYGR010000146.1:12909-23582 GCF_042738155.1 Kitasatospora sp. NPDC059088
ACAACAACCCGACCAGCCGACACCAAAAGATTTCAGTAGGGATGGCCGGCAAGAAGTTTATAAGCCGCGCCCCCGGCCCCCCGCGCGCCCCCCCCCCGCCGCCCCCCCCCCACGTCGGCTCACTGCTGCTCCTGCTCCTGAGGCTCCTCCGACCCCTCCGACCCCTCCGGCTCCTCCGCGGGCAGCTGCGCCAGGTAGGCGTCGATCTCGGCCGCCCCCGGCTCCGGCGCGAGCTCCGGGAACTCCTCCACCAGCAGGCGCGGCAGTCCGGGCACCGTCCATTCGCCGAGCAGGTCGAGCGCCGCCTCGGCCGCCGCCGCCTCGAACTCCTCGAAGCCACCGGTCAGTTCGTCCGGCATCGGGCGCCCCAACGCGTTCAGCTCGGCCAGGTTGCGGTAGCTGCGCCGCATCAGGCCCTGCTCCAGCAGCAGCCGCGCGCCGTCGGTGGCCATGCCGACGGACAGCACCCGGCCCGGCCCCCAGCCCTGCTCGTCCGGTTCGTCCAGCCAGCCGGTCGTCGTCAGCGCCTCGTACCCGGCCAGCCGCTGCTCCTCGTCGAGCGCGGCGAAGCCCGCCAGCCAGTCCCGGACGGCCGCCGGGTCCGTCACGTCCACCCCGTGGGCGTGCAGCAGCACCGCGTACAGCCGGGGCCAGGTCACCAGGTCGGCGCGGTGCAGCAGCCCGGCCGCGACCTCGCCCTGCCACTCGGCCTCGGCGTGCAGCCGCTCCTGGCGCTTGGCGTTGAGCCGCTTCGCGGCCCGCTGGTGGTCGACCAGCAGCCGTACGGCCTCGCCGTAGGCGAGCGGGTCCTGCTCCGGCGCGGGTTGGACGTAGAGGTGGAGCCGCTCGTACAGCAGGTGCTCCACCTCGTCGGAGGTGAGTTCGGGCCAGCCGTCGTGCATCCTGCCCCCGCCCAGCTCCAGCAGCGCCAGCACCGCGCGCAGCGGCGCTTCGGCCACCGGCGCGCGGTCCTGGCCGGCCACCCAGGCGAGCAGGTCGGCGGCCCTGGTGCGCGGGGCGAGCCGCAGGTCTTCGTCGTTCATGTTCCGAACGGTAGCCGCCGGACGCGGGTAGGGTCGGCAGCCATGGTCCCCGTACGCCTCACCGGCCCCAGACTCGCCCTCCGCGAGTACCGCCACACCCCGGAGGAAGTGGACGCGCTGCACGCGCTGTACGGCGACCCGGAGGTGACCCGCTACCTCCCCTTCGAGCCGCGCGACCGCGAGACCTGCGCCGACCAGATCGAGCTCTACCTGGAGGAGGCGATGGCCGAGGAACGGGGCGTCTACCGGCTCGCCGTCGTCCGGCGCGAGGACGCCGGGGACGCCGGGGACCTGGAGGACGCGCTGCCGGTCGCGCACGCCGCCCTCACCCTCGGCGAGTACCGCTCGGCCCGCCTCGGCTACGTGCTGAGCCGCCCGGTGTGGGGCCGCGGCTACGCGGGCGAGATCACCGGACTGCTCTGCGAGTTCTCCTTCGGGGCGCTCGGCCTGCACCGGCTGGCCGCCCGGGTCGACGTGGAGAACACGGCCTCGGCCAAGGTGCTCACCCGGCTCGGCTTCCGGCTGGAGGGGCGTGTCCGGCACGACCTGTACAAGGGCGGCGCCTGGCGCGACTCGTACCGCTACGCGCTGCTCGCCGACGAGTGGTCCGGCCCGCCCGCGCCGCGACCGGGCGCCGGGCAGGGGCGCGAGGCCGGGCAGGGGGGTTAACCCCACCCCCGATCCGCCGGTCGGCCCGATACCCACCGGGCCCCGCCTCGGCCAGACTTGACCACGTCAGCGAGTACGGAAGACCACGACAACGAGGGGCCGGGGACCGGGAGATGAGCAGCAGCGGCAGCACGCTGGGTCAGGGGTGGGACGCCGCGGGCGGTTACGGCGACGACGGGGCCCGTCCGGCCCGGGCCCGCCGCACCGAGGAGCCGCCCGGTTTCTGGCGGGCGCCGTTCTCCGGGCACTACTACCGCGAGGTCGGCTACGCGCTCACCGGGCTGCCGGTCGCGATCGTCGGCTTCGTCGTCGCGATCGTCCTGTTCTGCCTCGGCGTCGGCACCTTCGTCACCGTCCTCGGCCTGCCGGTGCTGGCCGCCCTGACCAGCACCGCCCGGGGCCTCGGCCGGGCCGAGCGGGCCCGGGTGCGCGGGATGCTCGCGCTGGACGTGCCCGGCCCGGCGCCGGTGCAGCAGGTGCGCCCGGGCAGCTGGGGCTCGATCACCGCACGGCTGGCCGACGGGGCGGGCTGGAAGGCCGCGCTGTACCAGCTGGTGATGTTCCCCTGGGCGGTGTTCAGCTTCTGCCTCACGCTGACGTTCCTGCTGCTCGGCTGGGCGATGGCGCTCTACCCGCTCTACCACTGGGTCTTCCCGCGCTACACCTCCTGGCACGGGTACCAGCTGTTCGACTTCACCGACAGCCACCACGTCCGGCACGCCTACTACGTGGAGGGCACCTGGCAGATCGCCGCGTTCTCGGCGATCGGGGTCCTGCTGATCTTCCTCACCGCGCGGCTGGTCCGCGGCCTGACCAACGTCAACCGGGCCGCCACCCGGGGGCTGCTCGGCCGCTGAGGCCCGGCCCGCTCGCTCCCGGCCCGCTCCCTGACGTTCCACCCCCGCCTCTGCCCCGCCCCGCCTCTGTCTTGCCTCCGCCCCGCCCGTGCTCCGGACGCCCTCCGGATGCGGGTGGGGCGGCCCCGTGTTCGGATGGCCGGGTGGCGACCGCCCCCACCCCCGTGCCGGCCCCGGACGTCCTGGTCACCTCCCGTCCGCTGGACGAGTACTGCGCCCTGTTCGGCCTGACCCGCGCCCGGCTCGCCGCCCTGCCCGGCCCGCTGCTGGACTGCCCGGGCGGTACGTCCGGCCTGGCCGCCGAGGCGCGCGAGCTGGGCTGCCGGGTGATCGCCGTCGACCCGGCGTACGCGCTGCCGCCGCCCGAGCTGGCCGCCCGGGCACGGGCCGCCCGGGCGTCGATGGCCGTCGCGATGGCGGCCCGCCCGCAGCTGTACCCCTTGCGCCGCCCCGCCCGCCCGGACCGCTACCTGCGCAGCTGGGACCGCGCCCGTCGGCTGTTCGCCGCCGACTCGGCCGCCCACCCGCAGTGCTACCTGGCCGCCGCGCTGCCCCGGCTGCCCTTCGCGGACGGCGCCTTCGCACTCACCCTGAGCGGCTACCTGATCTTCGCCTACCCCGAACTGTTCGGCCCGGAGCGGCAGCTGGCCGCGCTGGCCGAGCTGGCCCGGGTGACGGCCGCGGACGGGGAGGTACGGGTCCAGCCGCTGAACGACGGTCGCGGCCGCCGCTGCGGCCACCTCGACCGGCTGCGGTACGCGCTCGGCGAGCGCCGGATCGCCAGCGAGGTCCACCGGGTGCCGCACGAAGGCGGCCGCACCAGCGGGGTCCTGGTGCTCCGGGCCGCCCGTGGCCGGCCCCGCGGGCCGGAACCGGCCATACTCCTGTAATGGTCACTGGGCCGGTTGGCCCCTATACTCGCTCGCATGAGCGAGACCACGATCCGGCCCGCCCGGCCCGCCGACGCCGACCGGCTCACCGCGCTGATCCAGGCCTCCGCCGCCTACCGCGGTGCGTACTTCGCGATGATCGACGGCTATGCCGTGCGGCCCGACTACATCGAGCGCCACGAGGTGCGGATGGCCGTGGACCGTACCGACGACCGGCTGCTCGGCTTCTACGGGCTGATCCACGAACCGGCCGAACTGGACCTGATGTTCGTCGCCGACGACGCCCAAGGACTGGGCATCGGACGGGTGTTGATCGCCGACATGCTCGACCGCGCCCGGGCCGCCGGGATCGCGGCGGTCAAGGTCGTCTCGCACCCGCCCGCCGAGGGCTTCTACCTCCAGGTGGGCGCCGTGCGCACCGGCACCCGCCCGCCGCAGCCCAAGACCCCCTGGTCGCAGCCCGAACTGCGCTTCACGGTCCAGGGGTTCACCGGCTAGGGATTCACCGGCTAGGGATTCGCCGGCGGGTCGACGGCCACTGCCGCCGACGCCACTGCCGCAGACGCCACCGGCGTCGGCTGCGCCGGGACGAAGGCCGCCGCCTGGAGCCGGGACAGTATCTTCTCCGCCAGCCAACTGCGGTCCGACCCGTACGGAATGCCCTGCGGGTCGACCAACTGCGCCGCCACCGCGTCCCGCAGCCGCTGCGCCTCGGCGCCCGGCAGCCGGGAGAGCAGGCCCCGGGCAGCCAGCAGCGCGTGGTACTGCTCGAACCCCGAGCGGGGGTGCTCGATCGCCTCCAGCACGCTCGGCAGGTCCGCCAGCGAGGGATCGCCCTGCATCAGCGCGAGGGCCTGGATCCGGCGGCCCTCCGAGCCGGCCGCGAACAGGGCCCGCACCTGGTCGGCGGTCAGCGCCGAGCGCGTCGCGGTCGAGCGGACCTCCGCCACCACGCCGTCCGGCCCGGCGGGGGAGTCCGAGGACGGCGGCAACTGGGCGGCCAGCGCGGCGGGTCGCTCCGCGCTGCCACCGAGCAGGCCGAGCTGCTGCATCGCGCGCACCCGCAGGTCGTCGGCGCCCACCTTGTCGCCGTGCCGGTCGCGGTCCTGCCCGGCCAGGAAGAGGTCCAGCGCCTCGTCCGTCTCGGTCAGCACCCGGGGCAGCGCCAGCCTGGTCACCAGCCAGCCGGCCAGGAAGCCGAGCACCAGGAAGTACAGCACCAGCGCCGCCGCGAACGGCACCGCTGCGTCCTCCCCGCCCAGCACGGGCGCCAGCGCCGTACCGAGCTGGTGCAGCCGTTCACCGAGCGAGCCGAGCTGGGTCAGCCCGACGCCCAGCAGCACCTTGGTCAGCCAGTCGGAGACCTGTTCCAGATTGGTGTTGGGCGCGTACGAGCCCTGCGGCTCGCCGGAGCCGCTCTTCACCCGGGGCACCCCGAACAGGAAGCCCAGCGCGCCGCCGAGCACCGTCGAGGCGCCCGCCACCACCAGGCCGCCGCCGAGCGCCTGCCAGGCCTGGGCCCGGCCGAGCGCGAACAGCAGCAGTCCGAGCAGGCCCGTGCCGGTCAGCACCCCGGCGGCCGTCCACTGCGCCGTCCGCAGCGCCGACCCGCCGGCCCGTCGCCGTACCCTCGCCATCGCCCACCCCCTGTGTCCGCGCCGCTGCGCCCCGTCGCCACCGCGGGGCCGCGCCGACTCTAGCGCTGCGGCCCCAGCACGGGAACGACCCGGGGGCGCCGCGGCTACGACGGGCGGCCGGAAACGCAGACGACCCGCAGGCTGCTCCTCGACGCAGGCCCGTGCACTGGCCTGACGCCGAGGCACCGGGGATGTACCGGTGAGCCTGCGGGTCGGGTGACTGCTGTGGATTTCGCCTGCCGGAGGCCAGGGGCCTCATCCTGCGCAGGCAGGGGCGGCTCTAGCGAGCAGCCACCTCACACATCCTGATGGAACTCAACTCAGGATCACCTCCTTTCAGTGTGCCGCCACTGTAGGCAGCCTCCTGTCGGGAGGGCAACGGATTATTCGCGGGCGCCGCTCAGGCGCCCTTCACCTTGTCCTGGAACTTGGTGTAGTCGATCACGTTGTCGGGCGACGGGGCCTGGATGGTGACCGGCTTGTCGTAGTCGGTGAAGTCGACCTGGCCCTTGTCGGAGCCGGTGGTCTTCTCCATCCGCACCGGGTAGAACTTGCCCTCGGTGGCGATGTGGAGCAGCGACTCCTCGCCCTTGTCGTCCTTCTGTCGGAGGCTGAACGTCTTCACCCCGTTGACGGTGCCGGCGCTGCCCTTGGTGGGGGTGCTGGAGCCGTCGTCGAGCATCTGGTTGCTCGCGTCGGTGAGCTTGCAGAAGTCGGTCAGGTCCTTCATCTTCGGGTCGTCCTGGAAGCCGGTCAGGTAGCGGCCCTTGAACACCTCGGCGACCGCGTCGCCCTTCGGCCCGCCGAAGGTCTTCCAGAACTGGGCGTCCGGCTTGAGGAAGTACTGCTTGCCGTCGCTGAGGAGCTCGAAGGAGCCCATCCCGGGCAGCGCCATGCTGCCCTGGCACGCGCCCTTCGAGTCCATGACCATGTTGATGGTCATCTCGCCCTCGTCGCTCGCCATCTTGCCGCTGATCCTGAGCGACGTGGCGCCGGCCAGCGCGTCCTTGGCCTTCTTCTCGATCTCCTGGGCGGTCAGCTTGTCCGTGTCGAGCTTCGCCACGGTCGGAGTCGGAGTCGGCGTGGCGGTCGGAGTCGCGGCCGCCGCGGCGGTGGTGGCCGCGGGCGCCGCGGCCTTGTCCGAGTCCTTGTTGTCGCCACAGGCGGCCGTGCCGGCTCCCAGGAGGAGGCAGATCGCGGCGGTGCTCGCCAGGCGCTTCGACAGCATGAGGTCGTTCCTTATCCAGGGAACGGTCCCGCCGCCCCCCACTTGGATGAAATTTTCCTCAGTATGGGGGAGCGGTCTGACAGCAGATCTTGAAAACGGGGTGCCGTTACCGCTTCGTGGCGGGACCGTGCCCTGGGTGTGGCGGGAAAACGAAAGGGCCCGGAGGACGAATCCTCCGGGCCCTTTCGGCTACTGAGTAGCGGGGACAGGATTTGAACCTGCGACCTCTGGGTTATGAGCCCAGCGAGCTACCGAGCTGCTCCACCCCGCGTCGGTGAACACAACAATACGGGGAAGTCGCCGAGATGGGAAATCGGTTCTGCAGGACGGCCCCAACTCACCCTCCGGCGCTGACGTATCACCCTCCGTGCCGATCCGCGGGCCGCCCTCCGGACCGCCCGCCGTGCCGTGCGGCCCGGGCCCTGGCCCAGAGCGCGAAGCCGACCAGGGCCGCGAAGCAGGGCACCATCAGCACCCCGTAGACCACCAGGAACCCGTCCGTCCCCAGGTCGGCGGCGGCGTTCCAGGTGCCGTGCAGCACGATCGCCAGCAGCAGCCCGGCGGGTGCGGCCAGCCGGGCCAGCCAGCGCCGCCCGGTGGTCAGGGCGACGGCCAGGCCGATCCCGGTGAGCGCGGTGAACAGCGGGTGGGCGAACGGGGAGAGCAGGGCGCGCAGGACGAAGGTCTGCACGGTGCTGTCGAAGTCGCGGAGGCTGGGCGGATCGCCCAGGCCGATGCTGTCCAGCCGGTTGCGCTGGTCGGTCGTGAAGGCCCGGCCCAGGTAGAGGGCGTTCTCGGTGAAGGCGAAGCCGCAGGCCGTCATCCCGCCGAGCACCATCCCGGCGGCCAGGGTGCGCGGCCGGGAGCGGCGGTGCGCGGCGCCCGGGGTGCCCGGGGCGGGCGGGGCCGGGCGCAGGTAGGGCAGGGGCCGCAGGTACGGGCGGAGCCGCAGCCGGCCCCGGGCGTGCGGTCCGGCCGGGCGGCGCTGGTACGGGCGGGGGCGCCGGGGCGCGGGCGCCCGGTGCAGCAGCGGTGCGCAGGGGCGGCCGGAGCGGCGGCCGTGGCAGCGCAGCCGCTGGCCGAGCGGCAGCAGCAGCACCAGCAGGGCGGTGGCCTTGGCGCTCTCCTCGATCACCGGGGTGGCGACGCCGGAGCCGAGCAGCCCGCCGAAGGCGTGGTGGTGGGCGGTCAGGTAGTCGGCGGTCCAGTTGTTGGCGAGGATCGCGATCGTGGTGGCCGCGCAGGCGCCCCAGCCGAGGCAGAACACGGTGTGCCGCAGCGGCACCCGGGCGGTCAGGTTGAGCCAGGCCAGGCCACCGAGCACGAAGGGCAGCGGCACCATCGCCAGGCCCAGTCCCACCAGCAGTCCGACGGTGCCGGTCTGCCGCTGGACCAGGTGCAGGATCAGCACCCCGCAGCAGGCCAGGGTCAGGACGGCGGAGGTGGTGACGGAGGAGAGCGCCAGCGAGCGGACGCGGCCCGGGGGCGCCGTGGTCGGGCCGGCCGGGAGCCGACCGGCGACGAGGGCCGTCGGGGCGGCCGGTGCCGCGCCGCCGGGCCGGGACAGCAGCCGGTCGGCCCGGCGCCTCCGCGGCCCCGGGATGGTCCGGGTGACGCCGGTGCGCGGGACCGTACCCGGTGCGTCGGCGGCGGTGCGGGCGGTCGCCCGGGGCCCGCCGCCGGGCGGGCTGCCCATGCGGCTCAGGGTAGGCCACGGCGGCGGCCGGTCGGGACGACTCGGGACGAACCGTTCGTCCCGGCCGCGACCGGCCGGTCAGCCCGGCGCGGCCCGTTCGAACGGCTGCCGGAGGGTCAGCGGCGGCGGAACAGCAGGTCGTGCACCACGTGGCCCTTGGCGATCCCGGCCCGCTCGAACTTGGTGACCGGCCGCCAGTCCGGTCGGGGCGCGTAGCCGGGGACGCTGCCGTCCGGGTGGTCCGCGGGCTCCAGCCAGCCGGTCCCGTCACCCTCGGGGTGCAGGTTCTCCAGCTCGGGAGAGGCGGACAGCACCGTCAGCATCTGCTCCGCGTACGGCTCCCAGTCGGTCGCGCAGTGCACCAGGGCGCCCGGGGCGAGCCGGGGCAGCACCAGGTCGAGGAAGGACGGCTGGACCAGTCGGCGCTTGTGGTGCTTGGGCTTCGGCCACGGGTCGGCGAAGTAGACCCGCAGGCCGTTCAGCGAGGCGTCCGGCAGCATGTCGCGCAGCAGGATGATCGCGTCCCCGGCGGCCAGCCGGACGTTCCGCGAGCCGTCCCGCTCCAGCATGCCGAGCAGGTTGCCGTGGCCGGGGGTGTGCACGTCGGCGGCCAGGATGCCGGTCGACGGGTCGGCGGCGGCCATCGCGGCGGTGGTCTCGCCCATGCCGAAGCCGATCTCCAGGGTGACCGGCAGACCGTCGAACAGCTCAGCGAGGTCGAGCGGGGTGCCGTCGATCGGGACGCCGTACGTCTCCCAGCTCCGGTCCAGGGCGCCCGCCTGGGCGTTGGTCATCCGGCCCCGGCGCGGCTGGAAGCTGCGGATCCGCCGCTCCCGGTGCTGTTCCTCGGTGGCCTTGTGCGGGTACATCGGCGCGGGGTAGGCGGCCGGCGCCGCGGACAGCCGGGCGGACGGCGATTGCTGGGGGATCGGGGCGGTGGAAGTCACAATCAACCGAGTCTACGGGGCCGCGCGGGGCACCCGGAGGGGTGTGTGACGGGGCTCATCCGGGCCGGGGCCGCGCGCTCCGCCGGGCCGGTACGGCGGCGGGCTCAGCCACCGGCCTCCAGGGCGGCCAGGGCCCGGCGGGCCACCTCGCGGCCGATCGGCAGCGAGGCCGTCGCCGCGGGGGAGGGGGCGTTCAGCACGTGCACCGCCCGGCGCGGGGAGCGCGGGTCCGCCGGGTCGAAGCCGGCGAAGGCGAAGTCGTCCAGCAGCGAGCCGTCCCGGGCCACCGCCTGGGCCCGCACCCCGGCCGTGGCCGGCACCAGGTCGGCGGCGGTCACGGCGGGCAGCAGCCGTCGGACGGCGGCGGTGAACGCCCGCTTGGACAGCGAGCGGTGCAACTCGCCGACCTCGTACCGCCAGTGCCGCCGCAGGATCCGCCAGGTGCCGGGGAAGGCGAGGGTCTCGGCCAGGTCGCCCGGGCGGACGGTCCGCCAGTCGTACCCCTCGCGGGCCAGCGCGGGCACCGCGTTCGGGCCGACGTGGACGTCCCCGTGGATGCCCCGGGTGAGGTGCACCCCGAGGAACGGGAAGGCCGGGTCGGGCACCGGGTACACCAGGCCGCGGACCAAGTCCCGCCGGTGCTCGGCCAGTTCGTAGTACTCCCCGCGGAACGGGACGATCCGCACCCCCGGGTCGTCCCCGGCCAGCCGGGCGATCCGGTCGCTGTGCAGCCCGGCGCAGTTCACCAGCACCCCGCAGCGCAGCTCCCCGCCGGAGGTGCCGACCGTCACCCCGTCCCGGCGCCGGGCCACCGCCCGCACCGCCGTGCCGGGCCGCAGTTCGGCGCCCGCCTCCCGGGCCAGCCGGGCGTAGGCCGTGGCGACCGCCGGGAAGTCGCAGATGCCGGTGGTGCCGACGTGCAGCCCGGCCCGCCCGACCACGGCGGGCTCGTACCGGGCGATCCCGGCCCGGTCCAGCTCGGTGACCGGGATGCCGTTCGCCCGCCCGCGTTCGGCCAGCGCCGCCAGCCGGGGCAGTTCGGCGTCCTCGGTCGCCACGATCAGCTTGCCGGTGACCTCGTACGGGAGGCCGTGCTCACGGCAGAACTCGACCATCTCGGCGGCGCCGGCGACCGCGAAGCGGGCCTTGTACGAGCCGGGGCGGTAGTACACGCCGCTGTGGATCACCCCGCTGTTGCGCCCGGTCTGGTGCGCCGCGAAGCCGTTCTCCTTCTCCAGCACCGCCAGCCGCAGCCCGGGCCTGGCCCGGGTCAGGGCGTACGCCGTGGCCAGTCCGACGATCCCGCCGCCGACCACCAGGACATCGAAGTCGTCCGCCACGCTGCGCTCCTCGTCCACCGCCGGGTCGCCGTCGCCGAAGCCGGTACGGGCGGCGTGCGTCGCCCCCCGCCCCGGCTTCCGCCGCAGATGCTGCCACGGCTCCGGGCGGGGGTCGAGACCGCGTGACGGGCGGGGCGGATGTCGCGCGGCGGTCGGCCCGTCAAGGCTCCGCTGCGCGGGTACGCGTCCTTCGTCCGTTCGACCCTCGTCCGGTCGGCCTTCGTCGGTCCGGCCTTCGTCCGGTCGTGAGTTCGACCTTCGTCCGGTCGGCCCGGGGCATGCCGAGGTGGGGGGGGGGGGGGACGGCGGCCCCCCCCCCCCCCCCCCCCCGCCGCCGCGGCCCCCCCCCCCCCCCGCGTCCGCTAT
>NZ_JBHYGR010000147.1:0-23398 GCF_042738155.1 Kitasatospora sp. NPDC059088
CCCCCGCCCCCCCACACCCCCCCCCGCGCCCCCACCCCTTTTTTTTGTGGGTTTGGGGGGGTTGTTTTTGTTTTATACCCCCCTGCCCCCCGGCCCCCCCCCCGGCCGCGCCACCGACTCGCACTCCCCGGGAGCAGCATGTCCGCCGACCGATCCGCCCGTCTGCTGAGCGGCCTCCTGCTGGGCGCCGGGGTGGCGCACTTCGCCGTGCCGCGCCCCTTCGACGCGATCGTCCCGCGCGCCCTGCCGGGCCGCCCGCGGGACTGGACCCACCTCAGCGGACTGGCCGAGCTCGCCGTCGGCGCGGCCGTCGCCCACCCCCGCACCCGGCGCGCCGGGGCCCTGGCCGCGGCCGCCCTGTTCACGGCGGTGCTCCCGGCGAACGTGCGGATGGCCCGCGACTGGCGCACCCGGCCCGCCCCGCTGCGGGCGGCGGCCGTCGCCCGGGTGCCGCTCCAGGTGCCGCTGGTGCTCTGGGCCCTGCGGGTGGCCCGGGACTGACGGCCCACCGGACGGGCCCGCCGACACCGGCGGGCCGGTTCGGCTGCGGGCGGGTTCAGCTGTCGTAGCGGTGGGTGAACGGGCGGCCCGGGCAGGTGCGGCACTCGAACAGGTACACCCCGCCCAGGTCGCCGAGGCTGAGTCCCGCGCCCTCCCAGCGGTGGTCGCGGTCCTCGACCGGCGTCCAGGCCTGCCCGGGGCCGTGCTCCTCGGTGCTCTCCACCGTGAGCAGGTGGTCCATCGCCGTTCCGCAGCCCGGGCAGTCCGGCCACTGCGCGTCCTGGCTCCAGCCCGGGTAGCCGCCCAGCTTGATCCCCGGCGCGGTGGACAGGTGGTACTGGTAGTCCCAGCCCGTCTCCTGGTCCACCTGCGCGAAGCGGGGTTCCAGGGCGTCCCAGAGCTCGTCCGACAGGTCCCAGCTCGGGTACTCGGCGACCAGCTCCGGGTGCACGAGGCACGGCCTCGGCACGTATCCGTACGGCGCGTCGGCCGGCGTCTCCGGGGTCGGCCGCACCTCGCCCACCTCCCCGGCGGTCCGCCAGTGGAGCAGCGGGACGACCCACTGGCCTTCGTGCCGCAGCGGGCACCAGAGCAGCTGGAGCAGGTCCCGCCCCTCCGGGAACGGCACCGGGTCCGGCAGGTCGGCGCGGTGGAGCTGGACGACCGCGACCATGGGCGAGCCCGGGTGGCGCGGGCACTCCGGCCACGGTTCCTCCGCCGGCCAGAGCAGCGGACCGCCGACCGAGCTGTCCCCCGGCGCCGGCCGGCCCGCGCGCGGGTGCAGCCGCACCGCCTCGCGGCGCAGGGGCACGACTTCGGGGAACAGCTCTTCGACGTTCAGCGGGCGCGGCGGGGTTCGACGGGTCACCCGGGGACGGTACCAGCGACGGCGGCCGGGGCGCACCGGGATTTCGGGGCGGACGACGGCCATGGCCTGCGGGGACTACGGGCGACGGAAGCTACCGACGACGGCGCGGCGGCAGCGGGAGGAAGCCGCTGGTGCGGGCGGTGTACTCGGCCCAGCCGGGGCGGTCGGCCCCCAAGTGCCGTTCCAGCATGGGCTTTCCGCTGCCGAAGGCCAGCAGGTACGTCATCAGCAGCGGGCTGGGCACGAACGCCCAGCCGGTCGGGGTGTCGGCGCCGAGCAGGAAGAGGCCCCACCAGACGCAGGCGTCGCCGAAGTAGTTGGGGTGGCGGGTGTAGCGCCACAGGCCGCGGTCCATGATCCGGCCCCGGTTGCCGGGGTCGGCCTTGAACCGTGCCAACTGCCGGTCCCCGACGGCCTCGAAGCCGAGTCCGACCGCCCACACCGCCGCGCCCGCCCAGGCGAGCGCCCCGGGCGGGCCGGGCAGGTACTGGGCGGCCTGGACGGGCAGCGAGACGAACCAGACGATGGCCGCCTGGAGCAGGAAGACGATGCGCAGCGCGTACCGGGTGCGGGCCGGGCCGGCCGGTGCGCGGGCGAGCATCCGGGCGTAGCGCGGGTCCTCGGGGGCGCCCCGGGCGCGCCACCACAGGTGGACGGAGAGCCGTACGCCCCACACCGTGACGAGGACGGTGACCAGCAGTCGGCGCCCGGTGTCGCCGTGCCCGGCGGACAGCGCCAGGCCGGTCAGCGCGATCGCGGCGAAGGCCAGGCCCCAGGCGACGTCCACGCCCCGGTACCGCCCGGAGCGCAGGCCGACGACGAAGGCGGCGAGCATGACGGCGAGGGCGACACCGGCGGTGGCGGCGAGGTTGAGGCCGAAGGCCGCGGCGTTCACGCCCGCGCCCCGTACGGGCCCGGCACGGTGCCGCCGTCACGGGTCAGCAGCAGCTGGTGCACGTTCAGGTAGCCGGTGCGGAAGCCGGCTTCGGAGTAGCCGAGGTAGAGCTCCCAGGTGCGGCGGAACACCTCGTCGAAGCCGAGGGCGGCGACCTCCGGCCACCGTTCGGTGAAGCGCTCGCGCCACAGCCGCAGGGTCTCGGCGTAGTGCGGGCCGTACGCGTCGGCGCGGTCCACCCGCAGTCCGGTGCGGGCGGCGGTGTCGGTGATCGCCCGCAGCGAGGGGATCTGGCCGCCGGGGAACACGTACTTGAGGATCCAGGTGTAGGTGCGGCTGCTGGCGAGCATCCGGTCGTGGGGCATGGTGATGGCCTGGAGGGCGATCCGGCCGCCGGGGGCGAGGACCCGGTCGAGGGTGGCGAAGTACTCGGGCCAGAAGGGGCGGCCGACGGCCTCGATCATCTCCACGCTGACCACCGCGTCGTACCGGCCCCGGGCCGAGCGGTAGTCGCAGAGCCGGACCTCGGCCCGGTCGGCCTGTCCGGCGTCGGCGATCCGGCGGCGGGCGAGCGCGAGTTGCTCCTCGGAGAGGGTGAGGCTGACCACCCGGGCGCCGCGGGCGGCGGCGCGGACGGCGAGTTCGCCCCAGCCGGTGCCGATCTCCAGCAGCCGGGTGCCGGGGCCGACGGCGGCGAGGTCGAGCAGCCGGTCGATCTTGCGGTGCTGCGCGGCGGGCAGGCCTTCCCTGGTCGCGGTCGGCCGGGCGCCCGGGGCGTCGGGGAAGAGGGCGGCGGAGTAGGTCATGGTCGGGTCGAGGAAGAGCGCGAACAGCTCGTTGGAGAGGTCGTAGTGGCGGTGGATGTTGCGCCGGGCGTTGCCGGGGGTGGACAGCTCCGCACGGGGCGGGCGCCGGACGTAGAACCGGCGCAGCCACCGGGTGCCCCTGGGCACCAGGGCTTCGGGGGCGGCGGCCAGCGCGGTGAGCAGCGCGACGGGGTCGGGGCTGTCCCAGTCACCGGCCTGGTAGGACTCGCCGAAGCCGATCAGGCCGCCGGTGCCGAGGCGGTGCAGGAAGGCCCTCGGGTGGTGCAGACGCAGCACCGGGACTCCGGTGGCTGGCTCGAACTCGTCTTTCGTGCCGGGCAGTTCGATCCGGATGCCCTGCCGGGAGGCGGCCCGGCGCAGCACGCGTGCGGCGACCGCGGCGCGCAGCGGGGCGTGCGGCACCCGGACGACGTCCGGCCAGCGGGCGGGGTCGACGACGGGGGTCGGCCGGGCAGTGGCGCCGGGCGGGGTGGTGCTCGTCGGGGTGGTGCTGGTCATGCGGTGGGCACCTCTTCCGTGGCCGGGTCCGGGTGGACGGGCAGGCCGCGCAGCCACAGCCGGATGCCCTGGTAGCGGATGTGCAGGCTGACGGCCCAGGTCGCGAACGGGTGCCGGAGCGCCGCCCGCAGCAGGGTGCGGGGGCCGGCCGGGCGGGCAGTGCCGTGCACGGTGGCGGTGAACGCGTGGCCGTCCGGCCGGTCGAGCCGGACGGTGAGGTCGAGGCGCTCGCCCGGCGGGGGCAGGGACATCCGGTAGTGGCCGTCGACCGGGAAGAACGGGGAGACGTGGAACTCCTTGGGCGTCCCGGCCCGGCCGGCCGCGTCCGGGTGGAGCAGGTAGCGGTGCCGGCCGCCGTAGGTGTTGTGCACCTCGGCGACGGCGCAGCGCACCCGGCCCTGCGGGTCGTGGCACCAGTAGACGGTCAGCGGGTTGAACACGTGCCCGAGGGAGCGGGCCTGGGTCAGCATCAGGACGCGGCCGTCGCCGAGCCGTACGCCGTGGCCGGCCAGGAAGTGTTCCAGGTCCTGACGTATCGTCAGGTCCCGTTCCGTGCGGTCGACCGCGTGGTCGCGGGCCCGGAAGGCGGCCAGCGGGCGCAGCGGCCACGGGATCGGCGGCAGGTGGTCCGGGTCGACCAGCCAGAGGTAGCCGCGGTGGCGGAAGACCCGTCGGGGTGCGGCGCGGACGTGGGTGGTCCGGGTCTCGTAGAGCACGGCGCCCCAGGGGCCGGGGAGGGGGTTCACGGCGCGACCGCCCCCAACAGGGCCCGGGCCGCCTCGACGCCGGAGCGGCAGCCGTCCTCGTGGAAGCCCCAGCCGTGGTAGGCGCCGGCGAACGCGGTGCGGCCGGTGGTGAGTTCGGGCAGTCGGCGCTGGGCGGCGACGGTCCGGGCGGTGTACACCGGGTGCTCGTAGACGGTGCGGGAGACGACCAGTTCCTCCGGGATCGGGTGCTGCCGGTCCTCGTTGAGGGTGACCAGGTAGTCCTCGGCGGTGTCCAGGCGCAGCAGCCGGTTGAGGTGGTAGCTGACCCGCACCCGGTCGGCGGGGGCGGCGCAGTGCGGCATCCGGTAGTTCCACGATCCGCGCGCCGAACGGGCCCGGGGCAGCACGGAGGGGTCGCGGTGCAGCACGGTGGGGTTGCGCGAGTAGCCGAAGGCGCCGAGGACCTCCAGTTCGGCGTCGGTCGGGTCGGCGAGGAGTTGCAGGGCCTGGTCGGCGTGGGTGGCGACGACCACGGCGTCGGCCTCGGTGCGGCGCCCGTTCCCGGAGACCACGGTGACGCCGTCCGGGTGCCGGCGCACCAGCCGGACGGGGGCGGAGCGGTGGACGGCGCCGAGCCGCTCGGCGATCCGCTCGACGTAGCTGCGGGAGCCGCCGACGACGGTGCGCCAGGTCGGCGAGCCGGTCACCCCGAGCAGGCCGTGGTTGTCGAGGAAGGCGAACAGGTACCGGGCCGGGTAGTCGCCCGCCAGGTCGGGGGCGCAGGACCACACGGCGGAGACCAGCGGGGTCGTGAAGTGGTTGACGAAGTACGGCGCGAACCGCCCGGCGGCGAGGAACTCCCGCAGGCTCGGGTCGCCCGCCGCCGGGTCGGCGAGGAGCCGGCGGGCGAGCCGGTGGAAGCGCGGCACCTCGGCGAGCATCCGCAGGTACCGGCCGCGCACCACGGCGTCGGGGCGGGCGAACAGCCCGGCCGGCCCGCGCGCACCGGCGTACTCCAGGCCGCAGCCGTCGCAGTGCACGGACATGCTCATCTCGCTGTCCTGGGTGCGGACACCGAGTTCGGCGAACATCCGGACCAGGTGCGGGTACGTGCGCTCGTTGTGCACCAGGAAGCCGGTGTCCAGGGCCAGTTCACGGCCGTCCGGCCCGGTGGCGCGCTGGGTGTGGGCGTGGCCGCCGAGCCGCTCGTCGGCCTCGAAGAGCTCCACCTCCACCCCGGAGCGCGACAGCTCGTACGCGGCCGTGAGCCCGGCGACACCGGCCCCCACCACCGCCACCCGCCGCCCGGGCGGCCCGCCCCGCGTCACCCGGAACCGTCCGGAGGTGGTGTCGACCGTCGTCACGAGGGCCCCTCTCTGCCCAGGGCGCGCACCTGCGGCCCTGTCGGTGGTCTGCACCCGTTGTTCGGAGCCGGCTGCCGCCCGGATTGGTCGGCGGCGGTCCGCCGTCCCGAAGGGCCGTCCACGGCTTCGCCGTCACCTCGGGCAGGCCGGGCAGACGGCCGGCGGCGGCACCGGCGCTACCGGTGGTGACCTTCCCTCACGCCCCCGGGCCGGACCCCGTCAGCGGCCCCAGAACTCCCGCAGGGCGGCGTTGACGGCCGCGGGCTCCTGGGTGTGCGGGTAGTAGCCGGGAACCCGCAGGAGCCGGCCCCCGAGGGAGTCCGTGAGGGCGTCGGCCACGGCCATCAGGGGCAGCCCCACGTGCTCGCGGTACGCGGCCGGGGCGTGCTCCCACGTCCCGCAGATCACCAGGACGGGCAGAGCCCCGCCCCGGAGCGCCGCGAGCGGGATCTCCGCCTCCCAGACGGGCCGCTCCCCCATCGAGGTGGCGACGGCACGCAGTCGGCGCGGCGTGGGCTCGGGCATCGCCATCCCCAGCCCCTCGGTGGACGCCCGCAGGTACTGCTCCGGCGTGACGCCCTCCGGGATGCCCGGGGCGGCGTCGCGCACCCGGTCGAGGAGTTCCGCGACGACCGGGTGGTGCGCGGCGGCGGTGAAGGCGGAGGGCTGGATCAGGGCGAGGGAGCGAACCAGGTCGGGTCGGCGCGCGGCGGCGATGAGCGCGGAGACCGCGCCGTTCCCGTGCGCCACCAGGTGGGCACCGCCGGGCCCCGTGGCCCCGTCCCGGCCGCCGAGCACCTCCACGATGTCCCCGGCGTCGACCTCGAAGTCGCTGCGCGCGGTGTCCGGGCTGTCGCCGTAGCCCCGGCGGTCCATCAGGAGGAGCCGCCGGCCGACCGCGAGGGGCCGCTGCCCGGCGAACCCGTAGGCGGGGTCGCTGCCCCAGGTGAAGATGGTGTGGACGAACACGGCGGGGGCGTCGCCCGGGGCCCCCGAGGGCCGGTCGCCGCCGACCCGGTCGTCCCACACGGTCACGTGCACGGCTGCCATGGGCCGTCCTCCCGAAGTCGAGGAGCGTCAACTCCCCTGAGACTAGACCGGGAAGGCGGCGGTCCCGCGCCGCGCTACGGCGTGCGACGGGCCTGGACCAGGACGCGGCCGGCCAGCGCGCCGGCGTACACGGTGTAGCCGACGCCGATGAGCCAGGACTGGACGATCAGCACGGTGCCCACCGTCCCGTAGGAGACGGCGTTGGACACCAGCAGGGGCGCGAAGACCAGCCGGGAGAAGAGCCGGAGCCCGGCCAGCGCCACCATGGTGGCGACGGCGCCCGGCAGCAGGTCCCTGGCCGGGACGCGTCCGGCGAGCAGCAGCCGCTGGAGCCACCAGAACAGCAGGATGCCGCCGATGGTCGTCGCGGCGATCCGGACGGTCGGCTGGACGGCCGAGTGGCGCCACGGCGTGCCGCTCAGGGCGGCGACCACGATGTAGCCGGTCAGTGCGGCCAGCCCGAGGGTCTGGCGCCAGACGGTGTGCCACGGCCCGCGGTCGAGCTCCCAGATGCGTTCGTAGACCCCTTGGATCGCGGCCATCAGCGAGACCCCGAAGACGGCCAGCGCGGCGAGGCCGAAGCCCGTGGTGGTGCTGAGCACCTGGCCCCGGGAGACGAAGAGCCGGTGCACGGCGGCGGCGCCCTGGCCGGACAGGCCCAGGCCGTCCGTGATCCACTCGGCGATCCCGGTGCCGCGCGCCGGGAAGGCGGCGGCGATGACGATCAGCAGCGGGACGAGGGTCACGAAGAACAGCGCGGCGAAGGCCATCGAGCGCTGGAGCAGTTCGACCGTACGGCCCTGTTCCCACACGCTCCGGGCCACCAGCCGCGCCAGCTGCCACCAGGTACGGACGGGCGGTTCGGCCCGGCCGCGACGGGGCACCTCAGCCGCCCGGGGCGGCGGGCGGCGACGGTCGGTTCAGGCGCACTGGATCCTCCCTGTTCACGGCACCCGCTGTTCTCGGCACCCGTTGGCGCATCCCGTCAGGATGCCACCGACGGGCCGCCCCGGCGCTCGACCGGGCCGTCGGTGGACCGGAGCAGGGGCGGGGTTACCCGGCGGCGCCCGCCGCCGCCCGCGCTACAGTCCCCCCATGAGCGATCCCTTGCACCCTCCCTTCGGAAACTTCACGGCCGTCCTCCCGGCGCTGGAGGTCCGCGAGCAGCTCGCCGCCCCCGTGGCCGACGCCCTCGAGAACTGGGACGCTCGGGCCGCAGCCGAGTCCGTGCTGTACGTGGACACCGACCCCGAGAAGGCGGACACCGCGGTGTTCTGCGAGTTCTACGCGGTACCGCCGGAACTCTCCGCGAACTGCGTGGTGGTCGCGGCCAAACGCGGCGGGGAGGTCACCCTGGCCGCCTGCCTCGCCCTCGCCACCACCCGGGTGGACGTGAACAAGGTCGTCCGCACCCACCTGGGCGCGCGGAAGGCGTCGTTCGCACCGATGGACACCGCGGTCGACCTGACCGGCATGGAGTACGGCGGCATCACCCCCGTCGGCCTGCCCGGCACCTGGCCGCTGCTCATCGACGAGGCGGTGGCCGCGGCCGACGCCGTCCTGATCGGCAGCGGCCGACGCCGGGGCAAGCTCATCCTCCCCGGTCGGGCCCTGGCCCAGCTCCCGGGCGCCGAGGTGCTGGCAGGCCTGGCCACCTGAGAGCTCGCACCGCCACGCCCTCGCAGCGCCCCGGTCGCCGGGCCCCGATCACAGCGTGCGCAGGGCCCGCTCGCACTCCTGGCACCGCCGGTCGGCGAGCACGGGCGGGTACCAGGGATCCCCGGGCCGGGCCGGCCGGTAGTGCGCGTGCTCCATCGGTCCGGTCTCCACCCCGCACAGCGTGTACGGCTGCGGGTCCTCCGAAACATCGGGATCGGCCCCGGCGGCGTGCACCGCGAACACGGCGGGTTCGACACCCTCCGGCCCGATGGCCCCGTCGGATTCCAGCTCGAAGAGCACAATGATCGATCCCATGCCCCGAGCCTCGATCATCCCTCCCGGCCCCACCTCCGGGGGTGGGCCGACGGTGGACCGATCACCACCGATCCGATCACCACCGGTCCTTCCGCAGCGGGCAGCGCCCGGCGGCGGCCCGGCGGGGCGGGCGGGGTGCAGGAACACCTCGTCGGTGTAGCACCAGGCCCAGTCGTCGCCGGGCTGGAGGGAACGGGCGATGTGGTGGCCGCCGGTGGTGCGGGCGTGGTGGTGGGCGTGCTGCCCCGGTGAGCTGTCGCAGCAGCCGACGTGTCCGCAGGTCAGACAGGCCCGTAGCTGCACCCAGGTCCGGCCGGTGCGCAGGCACTCCTCGCAGCCCGGGACGGGGTTGGCGGGGGCCTCCCGGAGCCCGTCCAGGTGGTCGCAGGTGCGCTGGACGACCAGGCCCGGGTCGACCGCGACCCGCCATGCGCGCCGGTCGTTCATGCCGGCCGGGTTCCCGGTCCGGCCAGGTCGGCCAGCACCTCCCGGGCCGCCCGGGCGCCCGAGGCGAGTGCCCCCTGCACCGAGCCGGTGGCCCGGTGGTCGCCGCACACGTAGCGCCCCGGCGCGAACCGGGTGGTCCGGCTGAGCCGGAGCGGCGCGGGCCCGGCCGGCAGCGCCTCGGCGATCCGGTACTCCTCCAGCTGCTCCCAGGCCGAGGTGTCCGCCCGGTACAGCGCACCGGCCCGGACCCGGGCCGCCCGCTCGTCCGCGTCCGTTCCCAGGACCGAGGTCGACACCAGCGCCCGCCCGTCCGGTGAGCAGCCGGGGACGACCTCCGACAGCACCACCGTGTTCAGCACCTGCCGGTCCGCGTCCACGACCAGCGTCGGCTCGGGCAAGGGGCTGACCGGCGCCGCGTGGTAGAAGGTCGTCACCGCCCGCGCCGCCGGCACTTCCAGGCCCGGCAGCAGCCGGGTGGCCTGCGCCATCCCGGTCGCCACCACGACCGCGCGGGTCCGCAGGACCGGGCCGCCCGCGAGCGCCACCCCGCCCGCCGTCACCCGTTCCACCCGGGTGCCGCACACCAGTCGGGCCGTCGGCAGCCGGGCCGCCAACTGCCGTGGCACTGCCCCGATTCCGTCCTGCGGCAGGCACAGGCTCCCGCGCAGCATGCTGCGCCACACCAGGTGGAACAGCCGGCTGGAGGTCTCCAGCCCCTCCTCCAGGAACACCCCGGCCAGGAACGGGCCGAGCACCTCGTCGACGGTGCGCCCCGACACCCCGGCCCGGCGCAGCGCGCGGCCGGTGCCGGTCTCCGGCAGGCGCTTGAGCAGGGCGGCGGGCAGCGCCGCGTCCCCCGCCCCCAGCAGCGCCAGTGCGGCCAGGTCGCGCAGCGGCAGCAGCCTGCCGGGCAGCAGGTCGCCGGCCTGGCCCGGGCGCCTGGTCGGATCGACCACCCGGCGCGCGCCCCGGGCGTCGGCCAGCAGGAACCCGGGGGTGAACGGGCGCAGCCCCAGCGCGCCCAGCTCCAGTCGCCGCCTGACCTGCGGGTAGGCGGTGTTGAACACCTGGAAACCGCGGTCGAGGCGGAAGCCCCGGACCACGTGGGTGCGCATCCGTCCGCCCACCTCGTCGGCGGCCTCCACGACCAGGACGTCCCGTCCGGCCTCGGTCAGGTCCAGCGCGCAGGCCAGGCCGGCCAGGCCCGCGCCGACCACGACCACTTCCGCCGCTGCCTCTCCTCGCATCCCGCTCACCGGCTTCCTGTCGAGTACGGGCCGCGCCGCGGGCCGTAGTGGCCCGCCGGGCGCGGGGGTGCGCCATCGGCCGCCCTCCCGAGCCACCGGATCATCCCGGCCTCTCTTCGGAGCCCGGTGGCCGAACGGATTGGATCCGGGCACTCCCTCCCCGGGTCCGCGGTGCCCGAGGGCCATCCGGAACGGTGCGGAGCACCGAATACCCGGTGCACCGACACCTCCTCGGCGGCGAACGGGAGGTCCCATGCCGCGCTCCTGGGAGCACCTACGGATCCACCACCGGCCTGCCGTGCCCCACGCCGGGGTGCTCCTGCTGCCGGGCGGCCGCGCGGACGGCCTCGCACCGCCCCGTCGCGTGAACCTGCCGGCCCTGCGGATGGTGCTGTTCGCCCGGGCCCTGCGCCGCGCCCTCCCGCGTGCCGTCGTCGCGTCCGTTCGCTACCGCCACCGCGGCTGGAACGGGTCCCGCGCCGATCCCGTGACCGACGCACGCTCCGCGCTGGTCGAGCTGGAGGGCCTCGCTCCGGGGGCTCCGCTGCTGCTGGTCGGCCACTCCATGGGGGCCAGGGCCGCCCTGGCCGCCGCCGGCCGCCCCTCGGTGGCCGGGGTGGTCGCGCTGGCCCCGTGGTGCCCGCCCGGCGATCCGGTGGGCCAGTTGAACGGCCGGCGGGTGCTCGTCTTGCACGACGGGGCGGACCGCGTCACCTCGGCCGCCCTGGCCTGGGAGTTCGCCCGTCGGGCCGCTGCCGCGGGGGCCGTCGTCGAGGCCGTTCCCATGGCCCGGGGCGGCCACACGATGGTGCGTGGCGCACGCGCATGGCACCGGCTGACCGCGGCGTTCGCGGCCGCGGTCCTGGGCGGCGCGAAGGTGTCGTAGCCGCCGACCGAGCCCCGAGGGCCGCGCGGTGGAGACCCCGCATCGGCGCCACCGCGCGCCACCACCCGCCACCGTCCGCCACCACCCGCCACCGTCCGAAAACAGACGGTTGTCGGTAATGAACGGTTGTGTTCCCTATCTCCCCGGGGCTACGGTCGGTGGTAGCGAACGGACTCCGTTCACCCATCGTCGTTCGACCCCACGCCATTGGGGGACCCTGCCATGGCAACCTCGCGCTCCCTGGCGCTCGCCCCTCCCGCGTCCGCACGACGCGGCCAGCACCCGGGGATAGCCCTCACCGTCATCGCGGCCACCCAGCTGATGGTGGTCCTGGACATCACGATCGTGAACATCGCCCTGCCGCACATCCAGCAGGCCCTGAGCTTCTCCACGACCAACCTGTCCTGGGTGATCAACGCCTACACGCTGACCTTCGGCGGGCTGCTGCTCCTCGGCGGGCGCGCGGGCGACATCCTCGGGCGCCGGCGGGTGTTCATCGTCGGCGTGCTGGTGTTCAGCTTCGCCTCGCTGCTCGGCGGCGTCGCCCAGTCCTCGTCCTGGCTGCTGGCGGCCCGGGCGTTGCAGGGCGTGGGCGGGGCGATAGCGTCGCCCACCGCGCTGGCGCTGATCGCCACCAACTTCAAGGAGGGCCCGGAGCGCAACCGGGCCTTCGGCGTCTACTCGGCCGTCGCCGGGGCGGGCGGGGCGGTGGGCCTGCTGCTGGGCGGCATGCTGACCTCCTGGCTGTCCTGGCGGTGGGTGCTGTTCGTCAATGTGCCGATCGGCATCGCGATCACGCTGCTGGCGCCGCTCTACATCAACGAGTCGGAACGCCACCCCGGGCGCTTCGACCTGCCCGGCGCGTTCACCGCCACGGCGGGCATGGTCTCCCTGGTGTACGGCTTCATCCGGGCCTCCGACCACGGCTGGACGGACGCCGTCACCCTCACCTCCTTCGCCCTCGCGGTGGTGCTGCTGTCCGCGTTCGTCGTCAACGAGCGGCGGGTCCCGCAGCCGATCACCCCGCTGCACCTGCTGCGCGACCGCAACCGCTCCGGTGCGTACGGGCTGATGCTGTGCGTGGCCGCGACGATGTTCAGCATCTTCTTCTTCATCACCCTGTTCGTGCAGGAGATCCTCGGATTCAGCCCGCTGCGGGCCGGGTTCGCCTTCCTGCCGATCAGCGTGGCCATCGTCGGCGCCGCCCAGTTCGCGGCGCGCAACCAGATCCGGTGGGGCCCGAAGCCGTTCCTGGTCGCCGGGTCGGTGCTGGTCCTCAGCGGGGTGTTCTGGGCGACCCGGATCGACATCCACAGCACCTACGTCGGCGGGATCCTCGGACCGACGCTGCTGTTCGGCTTCGGGATGGGCTCGATCTTCGTCCCGGCGATGCTCACCGTCGTCTCGCACGTGGCCCCGCACGAGACCGGGGCGGCCACCGGCAGCCTCAACGCCATGCAGCAGGTGGGCGGTTCGCTCGGCCTGTCGATCCTGGTCACGGTGTACGGCACCGCCAGCCGCAACGAGGCCCGGCAGCAGGTCGGGGCGTTCCTGCGGGAGGCCACCCCGCAGCAGGCCCTCCGGCTCAGGGCGACCGGCACGCTCCCGGCGCCGTACTCCTCGAACGTCCTGGTGCACGGCATCACCAGCGCCTTCCAGATGGGCCTGGTCTTCGCGGCGCTGGCCGTCGTCATCGCGGTGTTCGTCATCAAGGTGCGGCCGGCCCCGGCGGCACCGGACGTCAGCCCTTCGGGGGGCGGTACTTGACAGGGCGTCGGGGCGTCCAGGACAGTCCTTAGCGCACATGGTTTTCATCTTCGTTAACCATTTCCCCGTGCGCGCCCCGGGCGCGCCCCCGCGAAAGAGGACCCCCATGTCGCTCGACGTCTCCCCCGCCCTGCTCGACCAGGCCCGCGACGGCCGCGTCGACCAGGCCGACTTCCTCGACACCGTCCGCGCCTCGCTCCCGTACGCCTACCAGGTCGTCGCCGGACTCAGCACCGAACTCTCCGACGGCGAGGCCGAGTTCACCACCGACAACACCACCCCCAGCGACGAGCAGCGGGCCCAGCTGCTGCGCGCCCTGGCCAGCAACGCCATCCGCGGCAGCCTGGAGGAGCACTTCGGCGTGAAGCTCGCCTTCGTCAACTGCCACCGCGTCGGCGCCTTCCGGCCCGGCTCCGAGGACAGCGCGGCGTACCGCGAGTTCACCTCGCTGCACAACCAGATCCGCAACCAGAGCCCGGAGCTGCGCAGCTGCTGACCGGCGCCCGTCCCGCGACGCACCGGTGCCCGTTGCGCCGTGTTGCCCCGCATTGCCCCGTGTTACGGCCCGTTGTCCGGATCCCGCGCCGATCTTGTGGCACCGCGCGCGGTCTGCGTACGGTCGACGGGCACCACCCGTCCGGCCCTCCGGGGCCGCAAGACCCCCGCGGAGCCGCCACCATGCCGCCCTCCCCCCGCCCGCTGCGGAAACTCGGCTTCCTCACCATCGGCCTCTTCGACGAGGCGGACCCGCGCCGGGGCCACGAGTCCACCCTCGACCTGATCACCCTCGGCGAACGGCTCGGCTTCGACAGCGCCTGGCTGCGCCACCGCCACCTCCAGTTCGGGATCTCCTCCCCGGTCGCGGTCCTCGCCGCCGCCACCCAGCGCACCAGCCGCATCCAGCTCGGCACCGCCGTCACCCCGCTGGGCTGGGAGAACCCGCTGCGGCTCGCCGAGGACCTCGCCACGGTCGACCTGCTCTCCGGCGGCCGGCTCAACCCAGGGTTCAGCGTCGGCCCGCCCGTCCACTACGAGCACGTGCGCGGCGCGCTCTACCCCGACACCGGGGAGCACGAGGACTTCTCCCCCACCCGCGCCGAACGCTTCCTCTCCCTGGTCCGCGGCGAGGACGCCTCCGACTTCGCCGGCACCGAGGGCATCGAGGTGTACTCACGCCGGGTCCAGCCGCACTCCCCCGGCCTCGCCGACCGGCTCTGGTACGGCGCGGGCAGCCTGCGCTCGGCCCGCTGGGCCGGCGAACAGGGGCTCAACCTGCTGACCAGCAGCGTGGTCAAGCCCGAACCCGGCGACGACGCACCGGACTTCGCCGCCATCCAGGCCGAGCAGATCCGCGCCTTCCGGGCCCACCACCCCGACGGCGAGCGCGCCCGGGTCTCCCAGGGCCTGGTGGTCGTCCCCACCGACGGCGCCACCCCCGAACAGCGCGCCAGGTACCAGGCCTACGCGCTCTCCCGCACCCCGCGCACCCTCACCCCGCAGGGCCCGAACCGGCTGCTCTTCGCCCCCGACCTGGTCGGCAGCTCGGCCGAACTCGCCGAACGCCTGCACGCCCACGCCGGCTTCCGGGAGGTGGACGAGGTCGCCTTCGCGCTCCCGTTCGACTTCGAGCCCGAGGACTACACCCAGATCCTCACCGACCTCGCCACCCGCCTCGGCCCGGCCCTCGGCTGGACCCCGCCGACGGCCGGGTAGCACGGCCGGTCGGCACAGCCGGGCCGAGCGGCGGGTCCAGTGGGCCGGCCGGACGGCTCACTCGGGCCGGCCGGACGTTCCACGACCTCCGGGAAGCGAGCCGCAACCGCCCCCCGGCCCAGCACGTCCCAGCGGATACGAACGGCCCACCGGCCGGACGACACCACTGGGGGGAACCATGATCGAACCACGGGACGCCGCACCCGCGCCGTCCGCCCCGCAGACCTGCCCCGGCTGCGCCCGGACCGACCAGGTCCGCAGTGTTCCGGCCGTCCACCTCGCGGGCCGGAAGACGGTCACCGTCCACTCCCGGGACAACGACGGCAAGCTCCGGACCGGCACCCGGGAGGTCACCAGCCCGCTCTCCCGGGCCCTGGCGCCCGCCCCGGAGAAGCGCCCCGAGCGCGTCCCGGCCGTCCTCGGCGTCCCCGCCCTGTTCGCGGCGGGGTTCCTGTACTTCGTCGCCGACTCACAGAGCAGGTACGAGGACTCCAGCGCCAAGATGCTCGCCGGATCCTCCCTCGCCCACCTCTCGGACTCCTCCGGATCCGACTCCTTCTACCTGTTCTCCGGGATCGCGTTCTGCCTCGCGCTCGCGCTGTTCGCCACGGCCGCGCTGCTCTGGGCCAGGAGCAGCCGCGAACTCGCCGGCCGCCCGCAGGCCGAGCGGCTGTGGGCCACGGCCTGGTACTGCGCCCGCTGCGGGACCGCCCACTTCCCGCCCACCGCCGGACAGGGTGCGGGCGCGGTCACCCTCCCGGAGTTCCGGCGCCGGGTCTGGACGGCGGGCGGGTACGGCCACCTGGTGGACCGGTACCGCGACTGACGTCGGCCCGGGGCCCGGAAGGGTGTGCGCGGGCGGGCGGACCAGCCGGGCCGACGCGGCGCCTGCGGCCGATCGGTTGATTCTGCGCTGCGCGTGACAGCCCTTCCCCGCCGGTGCCGAAGCGTTGCTGACATCTTGTTGGGCGGCGCTCCCGGTGCGCCGCTGCCGGTGCGCCGCTCGCGGCGCGTCGTCCGCGGTGCACCGGAAGCGGCTTCGGCAGCGGCCTCCGGAAGGTGTGATCATGCAGGCGCCTCTCACCGACAGCACCGTGGACCGTCCGCCGCGGCAGTCCGGCCCCGGGGAGCGGGCCACCCGCCCGTACCTGCTGCCGCCGGTCGTCGGCAGCGCATGGTGGGTCTGGGGGCTGGCGGGAGCGCTCTTCGCCGTCTACACGACGCTGTCCGTGCGGATCCACGAACGGATGCTCTCCAACAGCTACGACCTGGGCATCTTCGAGCAGGTGGTCCGCTCCTACGCGGACGGGCACCTGCCCGTCTCCGAGTTGAAGGCGCCCGGCTTCCCCGTGCTGGGGGACCACTTCTCCCCCGTGCTGGCCCTGGTCGCCCCGTTCTACTGGGTCTGGCGCACCCCCGTGACGCTGCTCGTGGTGCAGGCCGCCCTGGTCGCCGTCGGCACGGTGCCGCTGGTCCTCTGGGCCCGGCGCAGGCTGGGCTCGGGGCCCGCCGCGGTGGTCGGGCTCTGCTACGGCCTGTCCTGGGGGGTCGCCAGCGCGATCGGCTTCGACTTCCACGAGGTGGCCTTCGCCGTCCCGCTGCTGGCCTTCTCGCTGGCCGCGCTCGCCGAGGGCCGGCTGCGCGCCGCGGCCTGCTGGGCGCTGCCGCTACTGCTGGTGAAGGAGGACCTCGGGCTGACGGTGGCGGTGATCGGCCTGCTGATCGCCCGGCGGGGCGGCCGGCGGCTGGGGCTCGGCACGGCCGCCGCCGGGGTGGCCGGGTCGCTGCTCGCCGTGCTGGTGGTGCTGCCGGCCTTCAACCCGGGCGGGGACTTCGCCTACTGGTCGTACGTGAGCGGCCGGGGGGACGGCTCGGGCGGCGGTCCGGGCGGTGCGGACACCCTCGTGGCGGGCCTGCTGTACAAGGGGACGATCGGTCTGATCACCCCCGAGGCCAAGGCGACGACGCTGCTGTTCGTGCTGGCCGTCACGGTGTTCCTGGCGCTGCGGTCCTCGTTGGCCTGGGTCGCGGTGCCGACGCTGGTGTGGCGCTTCCTCTCGACCAACGCGTTCCACTGGGGCACGGGCTACCACTACTCGCTGGTGCTGATGCCGATCGTCTTCGCCGCCCTCGTCGAGGCCCTGGCCGCCCGGCGGGCGCGGCCGGGCAGCGTACGGCGCCACCTGCTGGGCACGGCGGCGGTCTGCCTGCTGCTGCTGCCGCAGTTCCCGTTCTGGCAGCTGGTCCAGCCGGCCACCTGGCGGAGCGACCCCCGGCTCGCCGTCGCCTACCGGCTGATCGACCGCATCCCGGACGGCGCCACCGTCCAGGCCTCCACGCTGCTGGTGCCCCAGCTCACCGACCGCACCACCGTCGGCCTGTTCGGCTGGGAACCCAGCCGGCCCGACCCGGAGTGGATCCTGGTGGACACCTGGACGCCGTGGAACAAGCGCTGGCCGCTGACGCCCGAGATCGAGCGGAACCGGCTGAACTGGCACCGCGCGCACGGCTACCGCGACGTCGCTGACGTGGACGGCTACGTGCTGCTCACCCGGACCGGCTGAGCACCCCCGGAGCGGACGCCGACACCGCCTGCTCCGCGAACCTCCGGTTGGCCACGGTCTGTTCGCGGTAGGGACGGGGCAGCTCCGCGATCGCGAGCAGCCGGTCGCAGGCGGCCAGCGAGCCCCGCGCGTCGCCGACCCAGTACGCGGTGATCGAGTACTCGAAGAGCAGCCCCCAGCGGTACACCCAGGGCTCGGTGAACAGCCAGTCGTTCGGCAGGCCGCGGTCCAGCCCCGCCCGGGCGAACGCGTGCGCGGCCTGGTAGCGGCCCATCCGGCGCAGCCGGGACGTGAGTTGGTAGCAGGCCTCCAGGCGCCCCGGGCGGCTCTCCCAGGCGCGCAGCAGCGCGTCCATGGCGGACGGCCAGTCACCGCCGGTCTCCGCGGTCAGCACGCCGACCTGGAGCAGCGCGTAGTAGACCTCCTCCGGCCAGCCGCCCATCCCGGCCCGCCGCCGGTACAGCTCGATCGCCTCGGCGGTGCGTCCGAGGTCGCGCATGGTCTGGGCGAGGTAGAAGACCGCGCGGGAGTTGCCGGGGTCGCGCTCCAGGTCCGCCCGCAGCAGCCGGGCGTCGCGTTCGAACTTGTCGGACCGGGAGCCGCCGTCCGCGAAGTGCTCGATGACCAGCGCGTCGAGCTCGGCCGAGCGGTCCGGCTGGTCCGGCCGCTCCGTCGTCAGGTACTCGTGGGTCGCCCCCTCGTAACGCCAGTCGACGGTGCCGCGCACCAGCCGCTTGATCCGGTACTCCAGGTCGGCGGCGTGGCGCACCAGGTAGGAGTCGGCGGTCAGCTCGGGGAGCGGCCCTTCCTGCCGCACCACCATGTCGGCGTCGATCAGCAGCAGGTAGTCGGCCTTGCCGCGGGCGTGCCGGATGTTGAGCGTCCGGTTGTGGCCGAAGTCCGTCCAGGGCTCCTCGTGCAGCTCGCCGGGGATCCCGGCCAGCGCACGGCGGATCAGCTCCTGGGTCCCGTCGGTGGACCCGGTGTCGGAGATCACCCAGGTGTCGACCAGGCCGCGGACCGAGGCGAGACAGCGCTCGATGACCGCCGCCTCGTCCTTGACGATCATGCACAGGCAGACGGTGGGCCTCCGGCCGGGCGCCCGGGACGGGGCTGCACCGGAACGGGAAGCGTCGGATCGGGTCACAACGGCCTCTCGGAGTGGGCGGGAGGGCGGCGGGCCCGGTCGGGCACGCACCGGGACGCGCATCGCGGTGGTGATGCTATTTCGGGCCCGTTCGTCCCCCGTGCTCCCACACGGGTCAGGCCAACGGGTTCGGGCCGTCCGGGTGATCGCAGTGCGCCGCGTTGATGACATTCCGGTCCCGTCGACGCCGGAAGCGACTCCGCCGCCCGGATCAATGGCGGACACCGGGCGGGCCGCATCGTCCCGCCGTCCCCGACGAGTGAGGAGTACCGGGTGTCATCACGCGGATCACGGATCCCGAGACCGGCGGTGCCGCACCGCCGCAAACAACGCGCGGCGGGTGCCGCGCTGCTCATCACGGCCATCATGTCGACCAGCGGCACCACGTTCGCCGCCGGGATCCACAGCTACCTCCCGCAGCCGAGCCAGCAGAAGCACGGCGACCACGGCGAGGAGCACTGTCCGCCGGGCCAGCAGGAGGTGTGGGGCGAGGAGCAGCCCCAGGACGGGGGCGAGCCGACGCCCGAGGGCGGCCGGCAGACGGGTGACGGCGTCCACGCGCCGGCGTTGCAGCAGGCCGGCCCGGGTCGGTCCCTCCGCGGCGACGGCGACGGCAACGGCGAGGAGCACGGAGACGGGGGCCACGACGGCCATCACGGCCACCTGATCGGGTGCGTGGGGCCGACCGGACCCACCGGCCCGACCGGCCCTGCGGGCGAGGGCGTCACCGGGCCGACCGGGCCGACCGGGCCGACCGGCGCCACGGGCAACACCGGGGCAACCGGGGCCACCGGGCCGACGGGAGCCACCGGCAACACCGGCGCCACGGGCGCCACCGGGCCGACGGGACCGACGGGGGCTGCGGGCAACACCGGGGCCACCGGGCCGACCGGACCAACCGGTGCCACGGGCAGCACCGGACCCACGGGACCGACCGGACCGACGGGACCCACCGGCAACACCGGCGCCACCGGACCGACAGGCCCCACCGGGGCCACCGGCAACACCGGGCCGACCGGGCCCACGGGACCGACCGGAGCCACCGGCAACACCGGGGCCACCGGCCCGACCGGCCCGTGCATGTCCATCGACACCGTCACCCACGGCATGGTGCTCTACACCGGCGTGGTCAAGAACGGCACCGTCCAGGTCGGCAGCGCGCCGCTCAACGGCCCGAACGCCGACCTGACCACCTGGTCGACCCCGCCCGCGCTCCCGCTGGGGGCCGCCCCCGCCTGCGGTGTGGCCGTGTCGGACCACGGCAACCAGATCTCCGTGGAGACCATCACCACCGACGGCACGGTGTACCGGACCTTCTGCCGGTTCGCGACCGCGGACGGCAGCACCCCGGTGGACTGCGTGACCGGCAACCCGGGGTGGACGGCGATCACCAACCAGCCGGCCAGACTCCAGTCCGGTGCCCCGCCGTTCGGCACCGAGGCGCAGCGGCGTTCCGGCGACACCGGGCCGACGCGGTCGATCAAGGTGCTCTGGGAGCCGTACGTCCGCCGTACCTCCTGACCCGACCGGTCCCCACCGCCTCCACCTGCACGCCCGTCCCCGCCCCCGTCCACCGGGTCGGGGACGCGCGTCGGGCTCCGGGCTCCGGGCTCCGGGCACAGCGGGAGGGCCGACCGAAGCCCCTCCCGGTGGACGGCGTCCGGGCGGCCTGCGGGATCATGGCGGCCGCTGCCCCGCCCCGCCCGCGAAGGACCACCGTGAAGAGACCGTTCGGCCCGCTGACCTACACCTCCGCGGAGTGCGCCGAGGAGTCCGAGGCGTTCGCCGCCACCGCGAGCGGCGGTGAGCGGCTCGATGCGCTCGTCGACGCGGCGGTGTACTGGACCGACGCGGGGTCCTGCGCCCGGGCGTTGGCCCTGCTCGACGAGGTGGCGGCGGCCCGCACCGGGGGCCTCGCCGCCGAGGACGACCCCGGGCTGGACCGGATGCTGGCGCTGTACGCCTTCACCCTCCACACCGCGGGCCGCGGCGAGGAAGCCCGGGACGCCTTCACCGCCGCCGAGGCGTACGCCCGCGGCTCCGGTGACTGGTACGCCTTCGAGGACCTCGCCGACCACTTGGCCGGGGCCGGGCAGGACGAACGGGCCGTCCGGCACTGGACCACCGCGCTCGACCTGCTGCTCCCGGAGGCCGCCGACCCGCCGGCCGGCCGGGACCACGGCGCCCAGGAACACGGCGGCTGGGACCACGCCGCCCGGGAGCGCGCCGTCCACCGGATCCGCGCCGAGCGCCGCGGGGCCCGCGCCCGGCTCGGCCTCCCCTCCGACGCGCACGACCTCGCCCCGTCGCCCGGGCCCCGGCGCGGACTGTTCGACCGGCTGCTCAGGCGCGGCAGTTGACGGGCGGTGGCCCGGAGCGGGTGCTCCGGGCCACCGTGCGGAGTGCGGGTCAGTACTGGGTGGTGATGGTCACCCCGCTGAAATCGGTCTGGGCGTAGAGGCTGATGTAGCGGTAGCCGGCCGTGGTGTTGGTGACGGTCAGGCTCTGGTTGGTGGTGCCGTTGGTGGTCGAGCCGGTGGTGTAGGCGCTCGGGGTGGCCCAGGTGTCGGGGTTGTAGAGCAGGTACGCGGTGCCGGTGCCGCCGGAGCTGGACACCTTCAGCGTGGTGGTGCCGGCCGGCAGGTAGATGTAGTAGTAGGCCAGGTTGCCGGCGGTGGCGGACTGGTTGGTGCGGGAGCAGTTCTTGTCCAGCACCCGGGCGTCGGCGGCGGTGCAGCCGCTGAGGCTGCCGACGGTGACGGACTGGGTGACGGTGTTGGTCTTCCCGTTGCCGTCGGTCACCGTGAGGCTGACGTCGTAGCTGCCGGCCGCGGTGTAGCTGTGGGAGGGGTTGCGGCTGGTGGAGGTGGCGCCGTCGCCGAAGTTCCAGGCCCAGGAGGCGATGGAGCCGCCGGACTCGGTCGACTGGTCGGTGAACTGGACGGCCAGGCCGGTCGGGGCGGCGCTGAACGCGGCGGTCGGGGCGCCGCCGACCTCGCAGGCGCCGGCGGCGCAGGCGTCCAGCCAGGCGTTGAACTCGGCGTCGTAGGCGGTGCCGATCGAGTTGTAGGTCGCGTAGCCGCCGGTGTAGTCACCGGTGCGGAAGTGGCCCAGCATGTTCTGGATGACGTCCGGGTGCTTCTCGGCCATGAAGCGGACGGCCAGGTAGCCCCACGGGTAGGTGCGGGTGGTGTCGCTGTTGTCGTAGGTGTTCTGGAAGAGCGTGCTGAGCGCGTAGGTGTGCTTGGGCGCCTCGGCCATCGCCCCGGTGTCGGTGACGTTCCGGTAGCTGTAGGACACGTACTCGGCGACGCCCTCGATCCACCAGACGTCCGGTACGGATATCTGCTGGTTGAAGTCGCCCTTCATGTCGAGGCGGCCGTCGAGGGCGTGGGTGTACTCGTGGTTGAGGTTCCAGACGCCCGCGGTGAAGCCGTCGTCGCCGTTCTGGTAGGTCAGCGAGATCGGCTGGTTGCCGGGGGCGGTCGGGTCGCCGATCAGGGTGATGCCGCCGTTGTTGGTGCTGACGCCGTAGATGCCGCCCGCGTAGGTCTGGTAGTCCTGCGGGGAGGCGAACACCACCATCTGCAGCGAGTTCTCGTACTGGCCGGCGATCGGGCCGCTGTCCTTGACCAGCTTGTGGAAGAACGGGTCCTGGTTCTGCAGGCTGGCGCAGACGGCGGCCAGGTCGGCGGCGGTGAGGCTCTGCGCCAGGAGGGTGTGGGTGGCGTCGCAGGTGTGGCTGACCGGCAGGGCGGCGGCCTTGAGCTGGTCCGGCAGGTTGCAGACGCCGTAGTAGGAGCAGTTCGCCTTGTCGTAGAAGGCGGCCATGCCGGCGACGCCGACCCAGAGCGACGCGGTGGGCCCGGTGATCGAGGAGACGTCCATCAGGCCCTTGATCAGCGGGCGGACGGTGCCGACCAGGGCGGGGTGCTCGATGTACCGGGCCGTCTCCAGGCCCGCGTTGGAGGCCAGGAAGGAGTTGGTGCCGCCGAGCATGCTCCGGTGGTCGAGCGCGAAGCGGTCGAGGGTGTTGATGATGCCCGGGTCGGCGGTGACGGCCGCGACGTAGTCGGCGTTCTGGTGGCCGCGGAAGATCGGGGTGTACACGCTGTTGGCGAAGTTCACCATGTACCAGGACGCGTCCCACGAGCTGGTGTACGCGTTCAGCACCCGCTGGTAGGTGCCGAGGTAGTGGGCCTGGAGGTTGGCGCTGTCGGTGAGGATCATCGCCTGGCCCGCGACCTGGCCGTTGCCGTCGTTGACGTCCAGGAAGTGCGGGCTCGCCACCAGGGCGTCCAGCGCGGCCTGGACGGCGGCGGTGAGCGTCGCGTCGTAGCCGCCGACGTCGCCCGGGCGGTAGTACTGCACGTAGTAGCCGGCCTGGAGGAAGTAGCCCAGCTGGTAGATGCCGGTGGAGTTGTCGCCGGTGTACGAGGCGGCGGCGCTCCTGAGCCCGTTGGCGACCGCGAGCATCTGGCTCTGCTGGAACACCCCGTGGGCGTCGCCGCCGGTGAGGCGGAAGAGCGAGCTGATGCAGTCCACGGACGAGCCCTGGATGAAGGCCACCAGGTCGGAGCCGCTCCGGCCGCTGAAGTCGGCGGGGGTGCAGGAGGTGGCGGCCAGGGCCTTGGCGAGCTTGGGAGCCGGGGCCTTGGGCGCTGCCGACTGCGGTGAGCGGGGCGGGAGTTGGGCGGGGGCGAGGCGGCCGGCCTGGGTCTGGGCGTGGGTGTCGAGACCGAAGGCGGTGCCGGTGGGGGGCGTCCCGTCGGGGTGGGTGGAGCGGGTGGCCTGCCCGGGGGCCTGAGCGGCGGCGGGGCTCGCCTGGGCGCCGGCCTGCGCCGTGGGGGCGGCGAGGCTCGGGGCGGCGGCGAGGCCGGTGAGGGCGGTGGGGGGGGCGGGGGGCGCCGCGCCCGCGCCCGGGGGCGCTGTATATATCAAAA
>NZ_JBHYGR010000148.1:0-23382 GCF_042738155.1 Kitasatospora sp. NPDC059088
TCCTATGCGCCGACCGCGCAGTGATCACCCGAACGAGCCCAATGCGTGCGGAGTTTCGAGCGGCAGCCGTGCCCCTCGGTTTGGGAAACGCTTCTGAGGACACGGTCGATCACCGGGCCATCGGAGCGGGCGGACCACCACCGCAGTCCTGCGGGACGCGACGCACTGGGACGAGGCAGTGGTCACGCCCGGCTTCGAGCACCTGCGCCGCCACGACCTCCGGCGTACCGGCTGACGCCCGCTGCCCGTCCCCTCTCCACACGAGCATGGATCACCCGGTCAAGGAAGTGGATGCTGACGAACTGCGGGACTCCTCTCCGCACTCGGGGGCCAGCCGACCATAAGAGGATTGTGAGGATGGTCGGGTGCCACCCCGGGCGGTGGTCTGGCCCGAGATACGACTGGCGCTGATGCCTTGAGTTTGATCTGCCGACTGCCGTCCGAGGCGGTGCGTGCTGCCGCCGGCCGGGTGGGCGTGTCCCAATAGGGGCCTTCGCGACGCGCACCGTCAGTCCTGACCGCCTCACCGGCCCGGCGCCGGCCACCAGTACCCCCGCCGACCAGGAGACGGACGACCGTGCCCAGCACTGCCTGGCAAGCCCCTCACCTACACGAATTGACCGGCCCCCAGAGGAGATCGTATTCGGGGTGGATACTCACAAGGATGTTCACGTCGCGGCGGTGATCACTTCCACCGGAGTCATGCTTGACACCCGCAGCTTCCCGACCACCCGCGAGGGATACCGACAACTCCTCCCCTGGGCCAAGGCTTTCGGACGTCTGCAGCAGGCCGGAGTCGAGTGCACCGGCTCCTACGGTGCTGCCTTGACCCGCTACCTCCACAGTGAAGGCATCGCGGTCACCGAGGTCAACAGCCGGACAGGGCCCTACGGCGCCGACGAGGGAAGACCGACACGATCGACGCCAGGGGCGGCCGCCCACGCAGTGCTCTCGGGCCGAGCCACCGCCACCGCCAAGTCCGCCGACGGTCCGGTGGAGACGGTCCGGCTGTTCAAGATGGCCAGGAGCCCAGCAATCAAGTCGCGCTCACAGTCGATCAACCAGCTCAAGGCCGTCCTGACCTCGGCAGACCCCGCACTGCGTGAGTCGCTGGCAGGCCTCAGCAACCCCCAAGCTCATCCGTCAATGCTCCGAGCTGGAGGCCGAAACCGGGGCTACCCCCGCAACCTCCACCCTGCCTGACCTGCGGCGATGCCGTGACCGGCAAGAATCTCCCCGCTTCGCCCCGCATCATGCCACCGTTCTGTTCCTGTGGGAACAAGCTCGGGAACGCCCCCCGAAAAGTGGACGCTGGTCACCATCCACCACCTCTGTGGCTGCACGACACCTCGCCCAGCCATCCGACCCGCGACCGAAGGGGCGCTTCTCGGGCGTATCGCTGGGACATGACTGAAAGCCACCTCAGCCCATCGGGTACTTCTCTCGAATCAGAGCAGCGAGGTCCTCGCGGACGCTGATCAGCCGCTCCTTCGTGGCTCCGGCCTCTGCCGCCCACTGCCGCAGAGCGTCACGGTCGACTTCCTGCGCAGCGAGCGCCTTCTTCAACGCCGCCCGATTGGACTCGACCCACTCGCGCCGCTGATCTGTCGCTTCCGCGAAGCTCGCGAGCAGGTCGGGGCAGTAGATGGCCATCAGGTTGCGGAGTGTTCGCCGTGCGGCCTGTCGCCGCTGCTCGGGCACCAGCCGCTTGACGAGCGGCGCCTTCGGATTCAGCTGCTGGTCGACCTGCGCCGTGAGGTCACTGATGATGCCGACATTGCTGTGGCCGAGCACCACACCATCCCCCCAGTTGAGCGCCCGCCCTGATCGTCCACTCACGCCACTGAGTTTCTGCTGGATCAGTCGTTCCGTCTCGTCGGCTGCGTCACACCACGCCGAGATGATGGCGAACAGCTCCAAGAGCCCTTCGTGAAGCGAGGGCCACTGGGGCTCGGTTGTGACCTCCTCTCTGAGGCCTCGCACCAGCGACCCGCCCGCACGCGCAACGATGGTCGCTTCCGGTCCTGTGATCACGCTTTCCTCCTTCGACGCAACTCCGGCTCCGCCCAGGCAGACGCCAGAGCAGCAGCAGGGACACCAAAGCCCATCCATGCTCCTCGTGAACCGGTTGCAACGGTAGGCCGAGAGGGGCAGGCGCATCACCTGCCCCTCCTGTTCGGCACCCGGACCGATAGGGCGTCAACCTGTTCGTCTCCTGATGGACACCGGGTCCAGACCATCCGGGGCGAAGGACCGGTACCAGACGCGCCCGCTCGGTGGCACCAGGCGGCGTATCAGGGCAACGGGGTCATCCGGTGACAGCCCGTCGCCGCACGCGATCGGCAGCCACTCGCCCCACGCGTCACTCGGCCGCCCGTCGGCGGCCGGTCTTGGCAAGCAGCTGCGCGGCGGCCAGGCCGAATTGAGCTGTCATGGGCGCGGGGTGTCCGCCGACCGGACCGCTCTCCCGCCGCGGCCGGAAGGGCGGGCATCGCTGCGGGCGGTCCCGTGGGACCGCCCGCAGCGTACTGGCCGGGTCAGTGGTCGGCGATGGTCATGGTGGTGCAGTGGACGGCGCCGCGGGTCTTGATGACCGCCGTGGCGTCGATCGGCACGATCCGTCGGTCGGGGAAGGCGTCACGGTAGGTGTCGAGTGCCGTCTCCTCGTACGTGGTGTCGTCGGTGTAGACCGGCACGAGGACCGCCCCGTTCACCGCGAGGGAGTTGGCGTAGGAGCGGAACACGCCGTCCCGGTGCGTGGGCATCGGGATCCGGCGCACGTGGTAGCCGGCCGTGGTGAGGCGAGCGGCGTCGGCGTCGAGGACGGCGGCGTTGTCCGGGTCGTCGCTCGGACTGTAGGCGCCGACCAGGACGTCCCTGTTGCCCGTGAAGGATGTGAACATGTCGACGTGGCCGGTGACCTCGCCCTTGAGGGGGTCGAGGAACGTCGTCTCCTGGCAGCCGTAGAGCGATCGGAACATGGTCCGCACGTCCTGCGCCGTCACGTGGTTCGTGACGTTGTACGGGTTCTTGAGGATCGCGTTGGTGACGAGGCAGCCGCCGGTTCCGTCGGACAGGAAGTTGCCCCCTTCGGTCCCGAGGTCCGCCCGTGTCACCGGCACGCTCCACCGGGCGGCCAGAGCGGTGGCGAAGGCGTCGTCCTGCGGGCGGTCGGCGTGGTACCTGGTGGAGATGAAGCGCTTGCCGCCGTCGGTGGTACGGGCCGCGATCGGACCGTAGTCGCGGATCCACCAGGAGTCGAGGCTGCTGTCCACGAAGTGGAGCTCCGAAGTGTCCACATCCGCGTCTGTCAGCGAGGTACGGGCGTCGTCCGCCGCGCCCGGGTGGTCGCCGAACACCACGACACGGGAGTTCTCGGAGGCCGCCCGTACCAGGTTGACGAAGTAGGCCCTCAGCTCCGCGGAGTCCTGGTCGTTGAGGGCCCAGGCGATCAGGGTGGTCCGCACCGGTTCGAACTCGCCCGGCACGACGGCCACGTCGGTGGGTAGTGGGCCGCCGTCGGACAGGCGAGAGGGTAGTACGGCCCCGGATGGGGCGGCAGACGTCCCGGCGACCGCCTGGGGTGCCAGTACGCCGGTGACCAGCAGGACGGACAGGACTGTGGAGGCGGCCGCCAGGCCACGCTGGGTGGGGGTCATTGGTGGTTGGAGGCACGGTGACTCGTAGGGCACCGTGCCTCCGTCCCCTTTCGATCCGTGCGTACGGGTTCCCGCACGCGGGCTACCGGTGGACTTCTTGACGGGAGGACCTCAGATGGCGTGCGGGCGGAGCACGGAAGTGAGGACTTCGGCCCGCCGCGGCGTCAGATAGAAGTGGTCTCCGGGGAACACCGCCGTCTCCGTACGTGCCGCGACCGCGCTCCAGTGCTCGGCCTGGGCCGGCCCGAGGTCTGGGTCCCGGTCGCCGAAGTACACCTCCACGGGTGTGGCGGTGAGCATCCTCCCCGGTGTGTGGCGGTACTGCGCGGCGAGGTCGGAGTCCGCCTTGAAGATCGGGGCCAGGAGGTCCAGGAGGCCCGGCGTTTCCAGCACCTCGGTATCGGTGCCGCCGAGCCTGCGAAGTTCGGCTACCGCCGACGGCAGGTCCTGGAAGCCGGAGAAGGTGCCCGAGACCTGCTGTGGTGCCCCCATACCGGAGACCACCAGGCGGCGAGCGGGTACTGCTTCGTCCTCCAGGCGCACGGCGACCTCATAGGCCAGCAGCGCACCCAGGCTGTGCCCGAAGAGGATCACCCGGTGCTTCCGGAAGGCGGCGATCTCGGCTGCCAGCTCGTCGGCCAGATCGGGGATGCCGGTGGCCGGAGGCTCTCCGAAGCGGTCCTCGCGCCCCGGGTACTGGGCCGCGTGGACCACGACGTGGGCCGGGGCGAGTGCCGCCCAGGAGCTGAAGAAGCTGGCGGCACCGCCGGCGTGCGGGAAGCAGAACAATGCCGTGTCGGCCTCGGCCCGCGGAACGTAGGTGCGGAAGCCGCCAGGAGCGACGGTGCCGGCGTGGGCCATCAGGCGATCACCCGACTGTGCTGCCCGGTGTGGGCGAAGATCCGGCGCACGTCGCGGATGAGGTTCACCCGCTTCAGCCAGCGATCGGTGCCGTCGAACCGGGCCCGGAACGGCTCCCGGCCGTGCACGACCTGGTAGTTGTCCAGGAACACGAGGTCCCCGGGCGCGAGGACGACGCGTTCGACGGCCTTCTCGAGGTGCTTCTGGACATCGCTGATCGCGGCCTGCGTCCGGGTGTCCGTGGCAACGGCCGGGGCGATGAAGTCGAGGTCGAAGCGGAAGTACGGCAACGCCTCGGACCCGAAGAGCACTGAGCCGACCTGGGCCTTGCGGGCAGCCGCTGCCGCGTCGCCCCCGTCGGTGTGCGAATCGTCCGGGAAGAACCTGAAGTGGTCCCCGAACAGGAGCTCCCGGTGCGGCAGGTCCAGCTCGGAGGTACGCACGATCGTCGTGCCGACGGCGTCCGGGTTCCGCAGGCATAGCAGGGCCACGTAGTCGGCCCGGCAGGCGTGGAAGACGTCCTCCGTGTGCAGTGACAGGTTCGCCTCGCTGCTGGCACTGGTGAGCGAGTTCTCCTCGCCGCGGGCCGGGCACACGTCGTGCAGGATCCGGCCGTCCTGCTGGTCGGCCCAGGCGAACGGGTCGGCCAGTGCGCAGGCCACAAGCATCAGCAGGGCCTCCTCCCAGTAACCGGCCCCCGTGTCGGCCGCGATGCGCCATCCCACCGGAGTGGGCGACATCCCGGTACTGAGCGGCAGGCCGGACACGGTGATCACGTCGGACTCGTCCGCGCGTGCGGAGGTCAGGAACTGCCTGAGCCGCAGCGGCAGAAGCTCGGCGGCCATCGCCATCCGGTCGACCGCGCGCAGCGGGTCCCAGGAGGCTTCGGAGTCCACGAGGGTGTTCACGAGACCGACGAGGTCCCGGCGTTCGTCTTCGGAAAGAGTGAACTTGCGCATTTCTCCCCCAAATGCTTCTTCATCACTCTGCAGACACAGAGTCGATCACGTACCCGAGGCGGGACGTGTGCTGATGTCCGTCAGTCGGCCGGCTGCGCCGGAAACGTGCGCAGCGTTCGGACGTCTTTGGTCAGGATCAGTGGCAGGCACGAGAGGAGCCCGATTCCGGCGATCGTCCACAGAGTGGGACGGGTGCCGAGAACGGACCCGAGGTAGCCGCCGGCCAGCGCGCCGACCGGGAGGGTTCCCCAGATGGCGAACCGGATGGAGGCGTTCATCCGGGCTTGCATTCCGGTTGGTGTGATGGCCTGGCGCAGGCTCACCTGGCCGATGTTGTAGACGGTGATGCCGCACGCCATGATGCCGGTGGTGGCGATCAGGGTGGGTACTGCACGGGCCGGGGCCGCCGTGGCCAGGATGATCACGGCGGTTCCCGACATGGACTTGGCCGCGATCAGGACCGGGCCGAGGCCGGCGAGCCTGATGAGGCGGTTGCTGAGCGTGGCACCCAGCAGTGCGCCGCAGTTGCCGACGGTCAGGGCGAGCCCGAGCTCTCCCGGCGAGAGCCTCAGGTCTCGCAGGGCGTACGCGGTCAGCACGGCCCCCAGCGCGCCGCCCAGGCCCACGAGGTTGCTGATGCCCGTCGCCACAGCCAGGGAGCGCAGGATCCGGTGGCGGAAGACGAAACGCAGCCCCTCGGCGATCTGGGTGCGCATCCTGGTCTTCGTCGGGGGCTGCGGTGCCCGTGCCCCGGGTGTCCGGATGAGGTTGAGCAGCAGCGCGGACACCAGGTAGCTCACGGAGTTGACCACGAGGATCAGGGGCGCGGTGACCACTTGCAGCAGGAGGCCGCCGAGGCTGGGGCCGGCCAGTTCGGCCGTCGAGCGGGAGAGTTCGAGCCTGCTGTTGCCGTCCGGGGTCTGTTCCCGGGCGACGACGCTCGGCAGGAACGCCTGGTTCGCGATGTCGAAGAACACCGTGAAGAGCCCGATGGCGAAGCCGACCGCGCAGAGCAGGGGCACGCTCAGCAGCCCGGCGAGGTAGCCGACGGGCAGCAGGGCGATAGCCACGGCCCGGCCGAGGTCGGCCGTGACCATCACCCGTTTGCGGTCCCACCGGTCGAGCAACGCGCCCGCCTGCAGTCCGACCAGGAGGAAGGGCAGGGTCTCCATCGCCGAGATGAGGCCGAGCTGGCCGGTCGACGCGGAGAGCGTCGTCAGCGCCAGCACGGGGATGACGAAGAAGGTGATCTGGGTCCCGAACTGACTGACCGTGTGCGCCGACCACATGGCCTGAAAGTTCCGCTGTCGCCATACGCTGATCGGCCGGGTGGCAGTGGCTGCCGGGTCGAGATCGGAGTCGACGTTCGCCATTTCCGTTGGTTCCTCGCCTTTGGTCGGTGGGTCGCGGCTGACCTCCTGCTGGGCGGCGGACCTACTGCTGGACCGCCGCGAGGTGTTCCCGCAGCGATCGCGGCCGCATGTCGGTCCACTCGGCGTCGATCCGGTCCAGGCACTCGTCGCGGGTTCCGGTGAACCCGGTGGTGGTCCAGCCGGCCGGCGGCTCGGTGTCCGCGCGCCAAACGGAGTACTGCTCCTCGGAGTTGTACACCACCGTGTAGTCCGTGCTCATATCAGTCAGCCCTTCTCAGTCATGGGTGTGGAGGTGATGCCGTTCGTGTAATAGCCGAGCGGTCGGGACATGCCTGTCGCCATCCGCTCGAGTACCGTGCGCATGCAGGCCAGCAAGGCGAGAGCGCGGCTCTCGGGCACGTCGGCCGTGTCATGGCTCAGCTTGAGCAGCAGGGAGGGGTCGGGCCACACGGTCAGGCGCAGGGCAGAGTCGCCCCGGGATCCGCTGCTCATCGGGTTCCAGTCGGCGAGGCGGCCCTGGAGCCCCTCCCCGAACGGGAAGTTCTGCACGATCACTTCGGTGTCGTACAGCTTCCCGGGTTCGGCGCCGACCCATCGGTGCAGGTCCAGCAGGGAGACGTGCTCGTGCGTGGACACCTCGGCGTGCTCGGCCTGCAGTTCGCGCAGCCATTCGAGGCAGGTCGTGTCGCCGGGCACGTCGGCCCACATCGGAAGCCTGCTGCCGAGGCTTCCCACGATCTCGTCGAAGGCTGGGTCCGAGCGCCCCGAGACGACGGTTCCGAAGACGACGCTCCCGTGCTCCAGCATCCGGCTCAGCGACAGGGCGTAGGCGCCGAGGACCAGGGTGTGCGGCGTCAGTCCGTGCCGGCGTCCGGTGGCGAGGAGCGACGCCGTGTGCTCGGGCGCCAGCCATGCGCGCTGGTGTGCGTAGCCACCGGGATCCGGCCTGCCGGAAGGCGCCGCGGCCAGTCCGCGGCTGCCGGTCCGCGCCCTGCTCTTCCAGAACGTCTCAGCCTCGACCCGTGGCGGGTGTCGGTGTGTGCCGGCGTCCGGGGCGGGGGGCCGCGCGGCGAACTGCCACGGCCTGCCCTCGCGGATCGCGTCGTGTGCGGTGAGGAGGTCGGCCAGCACGTGGGGGAAGGACCATCCGTCGACGGCGAGGTAGGAGAACGTCCACAGCAGCCAGGCCGATCCCGGAGCGAGGTCGAAGACGACCACCCGCAGCGGGCAGGGATCCTCCGGGCGTACCGGTTCCCGCTTGAGCAGCTCCAGGTACTCGGAGAAGCGGGCCTGGGCGGCGGCGGTGTCGAGCTCCGTCAGGTCGTGCCGCTCGACGGGGATCCGGACGTTGCGGTGGACGACCTGCAGCGCGGTGTCGCCGTGCCGGTGCAGCGATGTGCGCAGGGCCGGGTGGTGTTCGGCCACCGCCTGCCAGGCCAGTACCAGGGCGTCGGCGTCGGCGTCGGTGCTGGTCAGGTCGAACGCCTCGTGCACCCGGAACAGGCCGGGCTTGGGAGCCTCGCGCAGGCGGTTCAGTCCCCATTCCTGGAGGGCGGTGGCCGGCCGGACGTCCTCGGCGTCGACGAACCGGGCCAGCAGGCGGACGGCATCGGCCTCCGGGAGGTCCAGTGCCGACACCAGGGTCCCGGCGCCGTGACGGGCCGCGGCGGCGGGCGGGTCGCTCGGACCGGTCGTGGCCGGGCGGATGTACTGGACGAGGCCGGCGAGGGTCTGGTGGCGGAAGAGGTCGACGACCGCGAGGTCCAGTCCCCGGGCCTTGGCCGCGGACACCACGCGGATGGCCAGGATGGAGTCGCCGCCGAGGGCGAAGAAGTTGTCGTCGGGTCCGACGTCGGGCACGCCCAGTACCTCCGCCCAGATCCCGCGCAGGCAGTCCTCCACTCCGCCGCCGGTGTCCTGCGCCCCGTGCCCGGTGCCCCCGCCCGGAAGACGCGCGCCGCTCACGGTGTCCCGCGGCAGCGGGGGGAGCCTGGACGGATCGAGTTTGCCGCCCGGTGTCCGCGGCAGCTTGGGCACGACCACGATGTGCGCGGGCACGACGTAGCTCGGCACCGACTCCGCGAGGTGTGCCCGGAGCTCGGCGGAGGTGAGCGCGGGCCGAGCGGCCGCGGGCTCGACGTACGCGGCGATCTCGGTGCTTCCCTCGGTCCGCCTCGCCCTGGCGACCGCGTCGGCGACACCCGGGTGACTGCGGATCAGCGCCTCGACCTCGCGCAGGCCGACCCGGTGCCCGCGGACCTTCACCACGTCGTCCACGCGCCCGAGGAACCTCAGTTGGCCGTCGGGGGCGATGCGGCCGCGGTCGCCGGTGCGGTACATCCGTTGTCCCGGCACGGGGGAGAAGGGGTCCGGCAGGAAGCGTTCGGCGGTCTCCCGGGGCCGGCCGTGGTAGCCGCGGGAGACACAGGGGCCGGCGAGGTAGAGCTCTCCCGCCAGTCCCGTCTGGACCAGCTTCTGCTCGGCGTCCAGCACGTAGATTCGGGAGTCCAGCATCGGCGTCCCGACGGGCAGGACGCCGCCGCCCGCGCCGGCGCCCGACGCGTTCCGGGAGGACCACGTCACCGAGGTGATGGTCGTCTCGGTCTGGCCGTAGGCGTTGAGGACCTCGACACCGGTGAGCCGCTCCCAGGCCTCCAGGTCGGCGTGGTGACCGGCCTCGCTGCCGATGACCACGAGCCGGAGCGGTTCTGGCAGTCGCCGGGGGCGGCGGCGCAGGTCCCGGGTCCACTCCGCCCAGTAGGAGCTGGGCAGGTCCAGGAGGGTGACCCCGTGTTCGGCCAGCACGGCCTCCAGGTCGGCCGACGTCACGGCGTTGTCGGCAATGAACACGACGGCGCCGCCGACGCACCACAGTGGGAGCGTCTCCTCGAACGAGACGTCGAAGGACAGCGCCGAGAACTGGAGGAAGACGTCCGCCGCGGTCAGGGCGAGCCCCTCGGCGAACAGCCTGGCGTGGTGGGCGAGCGCGTCGTGCCCCACGGCGACCGGCTTGGGCGTCCCGGTGGAGCCCGAGGTGAACACGATGTAGGCGAGCGAGCCCGGAATTGTCGCGCAGCCCGTCGCCGGCCTGTCGTCCCCGTCGGGTGAGGGCCGGCCGGCCGCACCCGCGTCGGCAAGGATCCCGTCGACGGAGGTCCAGTCGAGGTCGGTCCCCCACCGCTCGCCGATTTCGCCGGCCCGCGGCAGGTCGTCGGCCGCGGCAAGCCGGACGTCGAGCTGGTCGAGCATCGCGCGGACTCGCTTGCGCGGCAGTGTCGTGTCGACAGGCACGATCGCCGTGCCCGCGTACCAGGCGCCGAGGACGGCGACGGCCCAGTTCGCACCGCGGGAGACAGCCACCACGACGGGTTCCTCGGGCCGTGCCCCGGCGGCGAGCCACCGCCCTGCCATCGTCCGGGCGGCCGCCTCCAGCTCGCGGTAGGTCATGGTCCGTTCCGCCGAGCGCAGCGCGACGGCGTCGGGCGTGCGCGCGGCCTGGGCTGCGATGCGCTGCGGGACCGGCAGCGCCGCGGGTGCCGGTTCGGCAGGCGGCGTGCGCCTGCCCGCGAGTTGGGAGGGCGCCGATGCGAACGAGAGCTGCGAGATCCGCGGGTCCCGGTCGCCGACCAGGTCCCGAAGGCCCGCGAGGTACGCCTGGGCAAGCGCCCGTACGGTGGTTTCGTCGAAGAGGTCGGTGCGGTACTCCCAGTCCGTGAGCACCCCGTCGGCCGAGGCGCGGATGCCGAGGCTCAGTTCGAACTTACTGGCCGTACAGGGCAGGACCACGCGTTCGGCGGCGAGTTCGCCGAACGCGGGCGGCTCGATGCCGAGCTGCTCGAAGCTGCAGACCGTCTGGACGAGCGGGGCGCTGTCGAGCGAGCGGGGCAGCCGCAGGTGGTCGATGACGTCCTCGACGGAGAGTCCGCCCGCCGCCATCGCGCTCAGCGCGGCGTCGCGCACCTGGGCGACCAGCTCCGACACGCGGGGGTCGCCCTCGATCCGCACGCGCAGCGGCCAGGTCGTGACGAACATGCCCACCGTGTCGTACTCCTCGGCCGTCGCGCGCCCGGAGGAGGGTGTGCCGATGACCAGGTCGCTGCTGCCCGTGGTCCGGGCGAGCAGGGCCGCGTACGTGGCGAGCAGGATCATGTACGGCGTGGCCCCCCAGCGCGCGCACGCCGTCTGCAGTGCCCGCCACAGCTCGTCCGGGACGGCCAGTTGCAGCGCGGCGCCCGCGGTGCCGGGCTGGTCGGTGCGGGCCCGGTCGAAGGGCAGGTCGCTGGTGACCGGCGCGTCGCGCAGGGGGTCGGAGAGCCGCTCGAGGTGTGCGGTGTCCCGCGGTCCGTGCTCTCCCAGGTCAAACCAGGAGACCGGGGCCGGCAGCGGGGTGTGGTCGTCCTGGCCGTGGCGCCGGTAGAGCGTGCCGAGGTCCTGGTACACGGTCGCCAGGGCGATCCCGTCGGCGGCGAGGTGGTGGACGACGAGGCAGAGCAGGTGGTCCTCGGGGGCCAGCCGCAGCAGGAGGGTGCGCAGCAGCGGGCCCTGCGTGGTGGTGAACGGCCGGCGGACCTCCTGGTCGACCCGGGCCAGGGCGGACTGCTCGGCGGTGCTCGGTGCGGCCGAGAGGTCGACCAGCGGCAGTGCCGCCTTTGTCGGCCCGCCGTCCGCCAGGTACAGCACCCCGTCGTCGTCGACGACCTTGGCCCGCAGTGTCGGGTGCCGTTCCAGCAGGCCGTTGAGGGCGGCGTGCAGCGCCGTCGGGTCGAGTGGGCCGCGCAGCCTCAGCGAGGCGTTGATGTGGAAGGCCGCCGACCCGGCGGTGCCGGTGGTGAACACGGCTCCGCGGTTGGCCGAGCGGTCCAGCTGCTCGGCGAACCACAGTCCGCGCTGGGACGCCGTCATCTCCCTGCGCTTGCCGGGACGGGGGCCGGCGTCCGGGCTGTGAGTGGCGGTCATCGCGTCTCCCCGGCCAGGTGGTTCGCGAGCGCCGCCACGGTCGGGTGCGCGAAGAAGGCGGGCAGCGGCACCTTGACACCGGTCTCGTCGTGGATCCGGTGCTGCAGCCGCAGGATGGTCAGCGAGTGGCCGCCGAGCAGGAACAGGTTGTCGTCCCGGTCGACCTCGTCGCGGCGCAGCACGTCCGACCAGATGGCGGCGATCCGGCGTTCAAGGTCGGTCCACTCCTTCCCGGCGCTCCGCGGTCCGCGTCCGGCCGGAGGGGCGGCGGCCGGCGGGACGGGCAGCCGCGCCCGGTCGACCTTGCCGGACGTGGTGAGCGGGATGTCGTCGAGGACGACGTAGCCGGACGGCAGGTAGGACGCCGGGAGGCTGCGTCCGGCGTGCACGGCCAGCGCCTCGGCGTCGACGGTTCCCCCCGGTGCGGGGCGTACGTAGGCGAGCAGGGACTCGGTGGGCGCGTGCGGGTGCGGCTGGACGAAGGCCGCCGCCACACCTGGGTGTTCGCGCAGCACGTGCTCGATCTCACCGAGCTCGATGCGCAGGCCGCGGATCTTGACCTGGTGGTCGCGGCGGCCGAGGTACTCCAGGCGGCCGTCGCGCCAGCGCACCCGGTCGCCGGTGCGGTACATCCGGGCACCGGTGAGCACCGAGAACGGGTCCGGGACGAAGCGGTCGGCGGTGAGCCGGGCCCGGCCGACGTAGCCGGAGGTCACGACGGGGCCGCCGATGACGAGCTCGCCCTCGCATCCGTACGGAACCGGTCGAAGGCCGTCGTCGAGGACGTAGGCCGCGGAGCCGGGGCCCGGTGTGCCGATCGGCCAACCGGTCTCGTTGCCGGGGGTCGCCTCGCAGGCCACGGCGTAGACGGTGGTCTCGGTCGGCCCGTAGTTGACCCGGACCCACTTCACTCCGTCGGCGCGCAGGCGCTCCACCAGGGCGTGGCTGCCCGACTCGCCACCGAGGTCGACCAGTTGCACTCCGTCCGGGACCTGGTGGTCGGTCAGTAGTTCCGACATCAGGCTCGGGACGGCGTTGACCTGGCGGGGCACCCGGTCGGCCGACAGCCTCGGCAGGTCGAAGAGGCTGTCGACCAGGACGACCGTCCCGCCGGTGAGCAGGGTCGGGAGGATCTCGTTCACCGACATGTCGAAGGAGAAGGAGGTCGCCGCGAGGGAGGACTGGAACAGCTCCCGTTCGGCGCCGTCCAGGGTCAGCTGGACGAAGTGGTCGAGGTTGCGGTGCGTCGCCCGGCAGCCCTTGGGCTGCCCGGTGCTGCCGGAGGTGTAGATGACCCAGGCGGTGGCCTCGGGGTGGGCGGCCCGGAAGGGGACCTCCTCGGCGCCGGGTCCCTGTTCGGGCAGGGTGGACAGGTCGACGACGCGCCAGTCGCCGGGCGGTACGGCGTCCTTGGTCGAGGAGTCGACGAGGAGCACGTCGGCACTGGAGTCGCGCAGCATGTGCTCGATGCGCTCGGCCGGGTGGTTGGGGTCGAGCGGCAGGTAGCCGCGGCCGGACAGGAGGATGCCGGTCATGGCGGCGATGGTGTCGGGGGTGCGGCCGAGCAGCAGGGCTACGGGGCGTTCCGAGACCGGGGCCGCCGCGTCGAGCGCGCGGATCACCGACCGGGCCCTGGCCGCCAGCTGCCGGTGGGTGAGCGAGCCGTGGGTGCTCCACACCGCGTCGCGGCCGGGGTTCTCGGCAAGGACGGTCTCGAACATCGTCAGTGCGGTCGGGACCTCGGCAGCCGGCTCTGGTGACAGCGCGAGCAGGTTCCGGGCGCGGGTCGGGCCGAGGATGTCCACGGACAGGACGTCGGTGTCGGGGTCGGTCACCACCGCGTCCAGCATCCGCAGGTAGGAGTCTCCGATGGCGGACATGAAGTCCCGGTCGAACAGGTCGGAGTTGTAGGCCCACAGCATCGCGATCCGGCTGTCGACGCGGCCGTCGGCGCCGGGCTCGGCCTCCGCGCGGGGGATGACCACGATGTTGAGGTCCACCTTCGCGGAGCCGTTGTCCAGTTCGTAGACCGTGGCCGCGGCATCGGGCAGCTCCAGGTCCGGCATCCGGGAGTCGTTGGCGCTGAACATGATCTGGAAGCCGGGGTTGGCGGTGGGGTCGCGGTCGGGGTTGAGCCCGCGGACCAGCTCGAGGAATGGGAACTCCTGGTGCGCCGCCGCCTGCGCCACCGTCTCGCGGGTTGCTTCGAGTAGGTTCCGGAACGCGGGGTCGTCCGGTACCCGGGTGCGCAGGACGACCGGGTTGACGAACATTCCGATGACGTCCTCGATCTCGGCCATCTGCCGGTTGGCGAAGGCGGACCCGAGCACAATGTCCTTGTCGCCGGTGAACCGTGCCAGGGTGGCCTGGAACGCGGCCAGCAGCACCGAGTACACGGTGGAGTGGGTGTCACGGGCGAGGCCTCGCGCCAGGGACGCCGTGCGTGCGGGCAGCTCCAGGCGCATCATGCCGCCCTTGAAGCGCTGAGGGGCCTTGCGGGGCCGGCTTGTGGGCAGTGCCGTCGGTGAGGGCCGGTCGGCCAGGCGCTCCAGCCAGTAGTCCCGCTTGCGGTGCATGGCGGGCGACTCCATCGCCGCGGCCTGCCAGCGAGCGTAGTCGGCGTAGGCGAACTCCACCTCGGGCAGGCCTAGTGGGGTGCCGTCGACCGCGGCGGTGTAGGCCGCCCGAAGTTCCTTCATCAGCAGCCCGAAGGACCAGCCGTCGTGGATGAGATGGTGCTCGACCAGGATGATCTCGTTCTCACGCTCGTCCTGGCGGACCACGGACCAACGGGCTAGCGGCAGTTCGCCCAGGTCGAAGGGAGTGGTGATGCGCTCCCGGATGAGGGCCTCGGTACGGGCACGGCGCTCTCCCGCCGGCAGCTGCGTGATGTCGATGACCTCGACGTCGGCGTGGTCGACGCGGTCGTGGACCTGTTGGTAGGGGATCCCGTCGCGTTCGTGGAAGGTGGTACGGAAGACGGCCTGGCGCTCGGTGATGGTCTCGATCGCCTGCCGGAGGGCGTCGGTGTCGAGCGTGCCCGTGACGCGCATGGTGGTCTGCGCGTGGTAGGCGACGTTGCCGGGCGCGAGCCGGTCGAGAAACCAGACCTGCTGCTGCTGCGAGGTGAGGGGGGCGAGGGTGTCGGATCCGCCTCGCGCGATGGACGGCAGGCCCGCACCGTCGCGTTCCAGGCCTTCGACGACGGTGGCCAGGTGGGCGATGGTGGGTGCGTTCATGATGTCCTGGACGGTCAGTTCGACCTGCCAGATCCGCCGGACCTGGTTGGCGATCTGCATCAGGGCGAGCGAGTGGCCGCCGAGGTCGAACACGGAGTCGTCCACGCCGAGTTCGTCCACTCGCAGGACCTTGCGCCAGACCTCCGCGAGACGTGCCTCGACCGCGGTGCCCGGCGCCCTCAACGGCACATCGCCGGAGCGGCCCCACAGCACGGGCCGGGGAAGGGCGTCGACGTCGATCTTGCCGTTACTCCGCAGAGGGAGGGCGTCGACGACGACGTAGCGGTCCGGGATGTGGGCCGCCGGCAGCGACTCCCCCAGGTGGGCCCGCAGCAGTCCCGCCGTGGGGACGGCATGCGGGTCCGTGGGCACGATGTAGGCGATCAGCTGGCGCGGGGTCTGCGCGTCGCCCGGCGTGGCCAGCACGTGGGCTGACGCGACATGCGGGTGGGCGGCCAGGTGCCGGACGACTTCCTGTGGATGCACCCGCTGGCCACGGATCTTGACCAGGTCGTCCGCGCGGCCGAGCACGTGAAGATCGCCCCGAGCGTCGACGTACCCGCGGTCCCCGGTCCGGAAGAGGCGGGCGCCGCTGCGGCCGGAGACGCCGTCGGGGACGAACCGGTCCGCGGTCAGGGCGGGATCCGCATGGTAGCCCTGCACGACGCCCGCACCACCGATGTGGATCTCACCGGGTTCGCCGGCCGCAGTGACGGTTCCGCTGTCGTCGAGGACCCAGGCCTCGAGCCCGGTAACGGCCGAACCGATCGGGAGGACCTGGGGGGCGTCGTCGCGGGCGCCGTCGGCGGGACCGTTGCCGCTGGCAACGGCCGGGCCGGAGAAGAGGCGGGTGGTGGCCGTAATCGTGGTCTCGGTCAGTCCATAGGCGTTGACCACGTCGACCGCGCTCAGCCGACGCCAGGAGGCCAGGGTGGAGCGCCGCGTCATGTCACTGCCCACGATCAGCAGCCGCAAGGAGGAACTGATCCGTCCCTCGCCGCTCTCCAGCGCCCGGACCCACTGCTCCCAGTAGGGCGTCGGGATGTTCGCGACGGTCACGCCTTCCTCCGACAGGAAGGCGGAGAAGTCCTCGGCCGACGGGGCGACGGTCGGCAGCACCACGATCTCGGCGCCGACCCACAGGGCCGTGAAGACCTCCTCCAGCGCCACGTCGAAGGAGTACGTCGCGAACTGCAGGACCCGGTCGGAATCCTTCAGCCCGAACGCGGAGGACACGGCGGCGGCGTGGTTGGCCAGGCTCGCGTGGGAGACCCGGACCGCCTTCGGTGTACCGGTGGTACCGGAGGTGAACAGCACGTAGGCCGACTGCTCGGGATGGGCCGCCCGCAGCACATCCGAGCCGGCCCCCGCGGTCGGCCGGATCGCGGGGACCCCCGCCTCGGCGGCGATCTCGGCCCCGGCGTCAGTCGTGACACAGAGGTCGGCGACTGCGAGCATCCGCTCCAGCCGATCACGGGGATGGGCAGGGTCCAGCGGGAGGAACGCCCCGCCGGCCTTCGCCACCGCAAGCAACGCCGTCACGAAGTCGACCCCCCGCGGCAGCATGACCGCCACGACGGGGTTGACCGAGATCGCCGTAGTGACCGCCGCGGCAAGGCGGTCGGACGACTCGTCGAGTTCGGCATAGGTCAGCGCGCGGTCACCGCAGCGGACCGCGACCTTCTCGGGTACGCGGCGAGCTGACCGGGTGAACCCGTCGACAACAGACCGGAACGCTCCGTTTCCGATACGAGAATTCAACTTCCCATTCCCCCTTGATCGATAGACACCATGCACCACGAAAGTCGCACCGATACCCGAACCGGACATCTGTCTGCTCGGGAGCACCGGGTCCGCGCATATCCCGGCAGTGCGACTAGTGCAAGACCCCGACCCGAATCACCGAAAAGTCTCCACTTTCGTCCACGATGCGCCTGAACAGCTGCGGTTCCAGAAAACCGTCCATGCGCCCGGGTCTGTCCGTTTCTACGCATACGACTTCAGACTGAACCGCCTCCGACGCGTCTACGTTCGGCCATTCGAGGACGAAGGTCACGTTGTTTCGGCCAGATCCGAAACCCGCAGGCCACCGAGTCGGCATGGCCCGGGCACCATCGAGGTCAACTGCCGATCAGGACCCGGGAAGGGGTTTCAGTGACGCTGCGCATCCACTTCACAGAGGTCGATTTCACCCGTCTTGTACTGGCTTCTGCCCATATCACACCGCTGAGAGAGACCGCGCTCAGCCTCCAGCAACTGCAGAACCGAGGCTCATCACCCCGCTTCGCACGCTGGCGGCGGGACGTCGTGCGGCGCAGGCCGCAGATCCTGGGACTGCTCTCGGAGCTGGTGCCGAAGACCGAATGGCTCCCGGCCGACCTCATCGTCGGGAACGGCGCTTTCGAGGCCGAGGAAGCCACACCCGAGACGATCCACAAATTAGCCGAGACACTTTACGAATGGACCGCGAATCGACGTGGACCAGGCTGGAGTATTCCGACCGTCGACCGCGGCACAAATGCCCATTCAGCCGTATTCCGCGCCCTGACTGAATACCATTCCATCGCTATCACGCCTTTCCTACGGGCAATCCAGGCCCAACTGGAGGCCGAACGAGCAGATCGCAGCCACCTCATGACGAGCCGGGGAATCGAGGCACTGCTCACCAGCCTCCATCCGGCGGCACGGTGGAACGCATCCGTAATCGAACTTCCGTCCGAGGCCAACCGGGACGTCTACCTTAGGGGGAGGGGCCTGAGGCTCGTGGCGCACTACTTCTCGGGACCGCTGCCTCGCCTGGCAGCCGGGGCCGACGTGCCGACACTGATCTACCCCGCCGCCTCCGCTCAGCTCAGCGCAGGTCTGCTCACATCGAACGCACCGGCGGACGAAACCGCCGCCCGACCGCTCGCCGCCATCCTCGGGCGCACTCGTACAGCAGTCCTGCAGGCCGTCGCCGAAACTCCGGGCATGACCACGAGCGGCCTCGCCGAGCGCGTGGGCATCGCCGTCGCATCAGCGTCCGAACACGCCACCACCCTCCGCGAGGCCGGACTCATCGCGAGCCACCGCGAACGCGCCGCCACCCTGCACTCCCCGACCTCGCTGGGCACCAGCCTCATCGACGGCGCCGGCGCCGGCCACAACCTCCGGTCGCCAAAGGATCGCCAGCACTCCAAGGGGCAGTCGGCGCGAGGGAAGAAAACCCCGTAAACACAACGCCTAATCACCAGCCTCCCACGGGGTAACACCCACCGAGGCGGCGCCCGAGCGGACGAGCTCCCCAAGGGGGCCTCCTTTCGCCGCCCTCCCCGCTGGCGGAAGAGGTGCCGAGGCTGCAGGGACCCACCCCGCGAAATCACTGGCCCGCTGGCACGGGGAGGGGCGACTTCGAACGGACCGAAGCCACCATCCAAAACGGCTGCCCCCTCAGGTATGGGGAGGACACTCCCCATACCTGAGGCGCCTGGAGCAGGTCCAGCTGACCCCCGCGGGTGCGGGGAGGACGCACAGGGACTCTCCAACGTACCGACCAGAGGCGGCTGACCCCCGAGATATGGGGATATGGCAAACCTGCACTGAATTCAGCCTACCAAGAAAGCCAGAGCCCAAAGAATTCCGATGAGCAAATGATCTATGAATAATATATTATACACACTCGGCCCCTCACTTGCCCGTCAAGCCTCTAGTTGTGACGTTGTGAGAGCCTCTGAGACCGAAGCCTCTTGTCGTGACGTTCCGAGAGAACCTGAAGCAGAGAACAAGCAGATCCTTGGCGCGCCGGAGGGCAAGCAGGCAGAGAATTTTGGTAATCTCCCACCATGCGGCGGGCATCGCTTCCTGGTATATCCCTATTAGCACACGCTAGGGCAGCCTGAACGGATCCATCGGAGTGCGCACAGAGAGGACCCCTACGCTGTTCTGGGCGAAACTGACATCCCAAACCACATCCACCACCCACCCGTCTCATGCCTCACCACAGTCCGCACAAGCCGGCGCGCCCATCAAGCCGTGGACACCACGCCCCCAGCATCACCAGCGCGGCAGCAAGCCAGTACACCACCCCATCCAACCCACTGGTTGACACCCGGCCAAGCGGTGTCCGACCCAAGAGACAGGAGCCACAATGCCAGCAGAGGGACGGAGCTTGGTAATTGACGTACGCACCGATGAGGCCCGCCTCACACTGCGCTGGCAGAAACGCCCTGCCGCGCTCATGATCCTTCTGCTCTTCAATTTGATCTCAGCGGGTGTCGGCTACGTCCTGGCACATCGCTAATAGCATTTGAGCCTGAACCATGCACCCTCATGACCAAGCCTTCCGGCCCGCCAAAGAATGCAATAATAATTCTTGCCTCGCACGACCCTGATGATCAATAGAACCGTGGTTACCGAACTTGATCAGGCGAAGTCGGAGCCGTTCACCTACTGATGCCCGGCGTGCTCTGGTCGCCGCAGACCGTGGGATGGAATGCGCACAGGACCAGGGCAGCGTCGCTCAGGCAGTCTGTCCGGTTTAATCACACATGACACCGAGGGTGGGGAGCAGGCAGCGCAGGTCGCAGGCGTGGTGACGGAGTCCGGCAGCAATGCTGTCGTGGCCGGAGTACGCCGAGGGCGAGGTTTCACGGGTCGGCCACAGCCCGGGGCGCGGAGCCAGTACGGGGAATGGCCCGCAAGGCTGGCCGCACCGCTCGGCCGTGCCGGAGCGAGCCCAAAGGGGGATACCAACCGACTGCACCAGGGCATCTACGACCAGGGCCGTGTACGACGCGGTAATACGCAAGGGAGCTCTGAGCAGTGTGTCCGGCGACGCCGCCCACACCGAGAACGACCGCGGTGCGCAGGCCAAGCAGCGGCTCGAAGGCGATGACAAGACCCGCGGTACCCTCGCGCTGAATCCGGGCAACGCCGCCTTCCTGCGCTCCGAGCGGTTGCCCAAGGTGGCCGCCGCCTTCGGCGCGTGATCTTCGTGTGTGAAGGAGCGAGGCTACTCCTGAGGCGATCGGCTACCAGGCTGTCCGCACGGCGGAGCCATTGGAGACCCGCACGCGCCGCTTCTCGGACCGTCCGAGACCGTGACCTACACGGCGTCCGACGCCTGTCCCGTCCCGGCTGGCACGCACGGTGTGCTGGTCTCCCATCCCCACGTGCAACGCTGGGCGTAACGGCTGCGCGGCGGGGTGAGCCACCGGATCATCGGCGACGACCAGGTCTCCGTCCCCGACGAGATCTGCTACACCACCGAGATCCGCTGCGACGCGTCCGTCGCCTGCATCGGCCGCGGCCTGAGCGGCGTCTTCGGCACCTCCGCCACGGCCAACCGCGGCACCCGCCACGACCGCATGCTGCACCGCGGGTTGGCGGCCGCAGCTGACCGGGGACGGCCGACAGCCCCTCAGAAGGCTGTGAGGCCGGTCGTACGTTGGTGGCCTGGCCCCTCGCGAATGGAGCGCGAGGGGCCAGGCCACCGATGGTGCGGTTCGACCAGGTCACCGGGCCCGGCCCGTCGTCCACGGCGGGTCACCAGCCCTGCCGGGCATGCTGGTCAGCCGGGGATCGGCCGGTTCGAGGCCCGGCCCCGGGTGGAACCGAACTCCAGCAGCTGCGCACGTAGGCCTCTCCCCCGATCCGGGAACGGGACCGTACGGGTGGTCAGCCGGTCCGGATGCCCGCGCGGGCGATGCATAGGACGTGACAGGTCGGTACTTCGGTGGCTGCAGGTAGGAGGTGCCGCTCCGAACGGCGGGGCACCTGTCGGGGCGTCCCGGGTGGCGGCCCACCTGGTGCTCACCCCGAGGAGGGCGAGGAGCCGTGTCCGCCGCTCGCGGAGGAGGTATCGGGAACCCTGCCGGCCTCCCCCGTGTCGGGCCGCTCCGGGGACTCCTGCCGACGGCTGCCCACCGTCCATGCGGCGTAGAGGGTGGAGAGTGCACCGGCCACCATGACGACCGTCATCCCCGTGGCCTCCAGTGCGACCAGGGCGACCCCAGTAGCCAGCACGGCGAGAAAGGCCACCAGGTCGGTCAGCGTGCGGCGGCGAGCCGGGCGTTGGGACATTCTGCACCTTTCGTGGAAGTCGGCCCCAACCGTCGCACGAGGAGGCGGGCAGTTCGCCGTTCTCTCACATTCTCTCAGATAGAATGGATGAACTGCCGAGAGATCTTGGAGGATCAGTGGCACCGGAGCGGATTCGCAGCGGACGCCGCCAGGGCGACCCGCTCGGGGCCTGCCCCTCGATGAACCTGCTCGTCCTGCACCTGCGTGACCTGCGCGACAGCGCCGGTCTGAACATGGCAGAACTCCGCCGCCGGCTCGTCGAGGCCATGCGCGACGAGCCGGCGGACCCTCCCGCCGAGCCGACACTGCACCGGCTGCTGCGCGGAACGAACCTGCACGCGAAGCCACGCCTGGCGGAGGCGGTGGCCGATGTCTGCGTGCATGCGACACGAGGTGATCGGCAGGCCGCCCGGAAGCGCGTGCGGGAGTTCTACGCCCTCGCCCGCGAGGAGATGGACGGTGGGCGGGGTACGGGTCGGGAGTCGGAGGACGAGCACCGGACCACCGAGATCCAGCGCCTGCGGACGGAACTGCAGAACAAGCACCAGGAGAACCTGAGGTTGGCGGCCGAAGTGGCCGTGACCAGGCGATTGCTCTCCTCGCTGCCCCCGGGAGGCGACGGTGGAGCAGTGGTCGGGGACGGCGTGCTCGGCGAGATCCTGGAACGGATCCAGTACATCGCCGCGAGCAGTGACGAGGCCCTGGCCGAGGCACAAGCCGCCCGGGCCGAGACGGCCCGGCTGCGGGAGTGGATGACCGCCTCGGCACCGGACGGGGCAGACGAACCGGACGACCACGTCGACCCGCCGACACCCACCGGCGGCAACACCCAGCCCCCGTTCGAAACCTCGGACCCTATCGACCCGGAACTCGAAGAACTGGCAAGGGAGTTGACCCGGCGCGATCCGACCGGCGCACGGATGGCCGGAGTGATCGAGAGCGCCGGCGCCTACCTGCTGGACGGTGGTCGGACCGGCCGCTACGCGTGGACGCAGTTGGAGAAGGCCGAGAAGGTGCTCTTCGGACCGACCGTGCAGCGGCTGATGCAAGGGGAGCTCGGACTGACGAATGGAGCCGGGAGGCTCGACTTCACCCTGGACGGCATCGACTTCGACCTGAAGTGGACGCTCGGCGGCAGGTGGCTGTTCGGACCCGAGCTCATCGGGGAACTCTGCGTCGTCGCCGAGGCGGACGAACGCACCGGGAGGTACAGCTACGGCGTCATCCGCGTCCGACCCGAGTACCTGAGGCGTTCGTCCAGCCGGGACGGCAAGAGCACGCTCACCCTCGAGGGCCGCGAGGCGATCCGTTGGATCCGGACGGACGCGCACCTCCGCACCGGAGTCCTGCTGCAACTCACCGGGGAGGACCGGGAGGCCGTTCTCGGACAGGACACCGGGGCACAGCGGCTGGCCGAACTGTTCCGTCGGGCGCAGGGCAGGCGGTTGACCCGAAGCGACCTGGCAACCGTGTGCCGCGCGCCGGATCCCATGCGGCGATTGCGGGAGACGCTGCCCCGGCTTCGCCGAGCAGGCATCCTGGTAGTTGGGGGCCACCTCGGGGACCGGTCGCTACTCACCGCACTGGGCGCCCCCGAACCCTCCCCGGGCGAGTGGGTCGGCCTGCGGCTGGCGCCCGCCGACGGCGAACAGGGGCCGGTCATCGACCTGAGCGGAACACCATGGCGCAAGGCCCGTCCCGAGGATCCCGAGACTCCGCTGCCCTGAACTGCGGGCACTCGGCACGCCCCCTGGCGGAGCCGCGAGTTTCCGAGCCTCCTGTATGCACGGATGAGACCGGCGAGTGTGCATCGCTACAGGAAACACCGGCAGGCGACTGCCGTCGGCGTCTGGAGCGAGGACGGGCACGCAGTAGTCCCGAAGTCCCGGAGGCGTGCCCCGAGATGAGCGGATCCGCGTCCGAGGCCCCGTAACCGCACCTGGGCGTCCGCAGCGGCTCCCGGAGCCCTGCACAGGGCCCCATCACCGCGCCCCGGTGCCGGGACTCCGTGCCCGCGACCGCCTCACGGACGGCTGACCCCCACTGGCGGGCGCGGGGAGGAAGCTTTCCGACCTGCTACGTTTCTAGGCTTCTGCCGTTCCTTGACCTTCAGCGGACTGCAGGCCCGTCATCGCAACCAGCGTCAGTCCGTCGAAGTCGATCGGCTTCCGTCGCTGTTCGCCCGCAGTACGCAGCTCGAAGCCCTGTTCGTTGGCCGCCGGGTGGACCAGGACGGCCACTCCGGCGCCGATGCAGCCGCTGACGGCCTGCCAGA
>NZ_JBHYGR010000149.1:0-23267 GCF_042738155.1 Kitasatospora sp. NPDC059088
TCAGCGTGGTGTGCAGGGCCGCGTCCAGCAGGGCGGGGTGCAGGCCGAACTCGGCGGCCGCGTCGTGCTGTTCGCGCGGCAGCCGCACCTCGGCGAACAGCTCCTCGCCCTGGCGCCAGAGCGCGTGCAGGCCCTGGAACGCCGGACCGTAGCCGAGGCCGTCGGCGGCCAGGCGCGGGTAGAGGTCCGTGAGGTCCACCGGCAGCGCGCCGGCCGGTGGCCAGGCGGTGAGATCCCAGGCCGGCTGCTCGGCGTCGGTGGCCAGGACGCCGGTCGCGTGCCGGGTCCAGGGGGCGTCGGGGCGGTCCGGGCGGGAGTGGACGGAGACGGGGCGCCGTCCGTCCTCGGCTGCGGGGCCGACCCGGAGCTGGAGCTGGACCGATCCGTCCTCCGGGAGCAACAGGGGTGCCTGGAGGGTGAGTTCGTCGAGGACCTCGCAGCCGGTGCGGTCGCCCGCGTGGAGGGCGAGTTCGACGAGAGCGGTGCCGGGGAGGAGCGCGGTGCCGAAGACGGCGTGGTCGGCGAGCCAGGGGTGGGTGGCGGCGGAGAGCAGGCCGGTGAGGACGTGCTCGTCGTCGTCGGCGAGGGGGAGCAGGGCACTGAGGAGGGGATGGTCGGCAGCGGTGAGGCCGGCGGCGCGGACGTCTCCGGCGGCTGCGGGGGCGTCGAGCCAGAAGCGTTCGCGTTGGAAGGGGTAGGTGGGGAGGTCGAGGTGGTGAGGACCGTCGGTGGGGAGGAGGGCCGTCCAGTCGACGGGGTGGCCGTGGATGTGGATCTCGGCGGCCGAGGTGAGCAGTCGGCGGAGGCCGCCCTCGTTGCGGCGGAGGGTGCCGGTGGTGACGGCGGGCTGGTCGGCGGCCTCGGCGGTGTCCTGGACGGTGGTGGTGAGGACGGGGTGGGGGCTGGCCTCGATGAAGGTGTGGTGGCCGTCGGCGAGGGCGGAGCGCAGCGCGTCGGTGAGGAGGACGGGTTGGCGGAGGTTGGTGTACCAGTAGTCCGCGTTGAGTTGGGTGGTGTCGATCCGTTCGCCGGTGACGGTGGAGTAGAAGGGGATGTCGGCGGGCTTGGGGGTGATGCCGCTGAGCTGTTCGGCGAGCTGGTCGCGGAGTTGTTCGACGTGGTGGGTGTGGGAGGCGTAGTCGACGTCGATGCGGCGGGCGCGGATGCCGGTTTCGTCGCAGTGGGTGAGGAGTCGGTCGAGGGCGTCGTGGTCGCCGGCGATGACGGTGGTGGTGGGGCCGTTGTGGGCGGCGACGCTGAGCCGTCCGTCCCAGGCCTTCAACAGCTCGACGGTGTCCTGGTGGCCGAGGGGAATGGACGCCATGCCGCCGTGTCCGCTGATGGCGAGGATGGCGCGGCTGCGCAGGGCGGCGATCCGGGCGCCGTCTTCGAGGGTGAGGGCGCCGGCGATGGTGGCGGCGGCTATTTCGCCTTGGGAGTGGCCGATGACGGCGGCGGGGTGGATGCCGAGGGACTGCCAGAGTTCGGCGAGGGCGACCATGACGGCGAACAGGGTGGGCTGGACGACGTCGACCCGCCCGAGGTCGAGGGTGCCGCGCAGGGCGTCCGTCAGCGACCAGTCGATGTGCGGGGCCAGGGCGTCCTGGCAGCGGGCGATGGAGGCGGCGAACACGGTTGAGGTGTTGAGGAGTTCGGCGCCCATGCCGATCCACTGCGAGCCCTGTCCGGGGAAGACGAACACCGGACGCTCGAAGCTTCCGCCGCCCACCACGACCCCCGGCGTGGCGGTGCCGTCGGCGACGGCGGTGAGGCCGCTCAGCAGCTCCGCGCGGTCCTCGCCGATCACCACCGCCCGCTGCTCGAACGCCGACCGGCCCGACACCAGGGCCGCGGCCACCGCGGCCGGCTCCCACTCCGGGTGAGCCTCGACCGCCGCCCGCAGCCGCTCGGCCTGGGTACGCAGGGCCCGCTCGTCCCGGGCGGACAGCACCCACGGCAGCGCGGCGCCGCCGACCGCGGCCGGAGCAACCGCCGGCTGCTCGCTCGGCTGCTCGGCCGGTTCTTCCGCCGGTGCCTCCTCCAGGATCACGTGCGCGTTCGTCCCGCTGACCCCGAACGAGGACACGGCCGACCGCCGGGGCCGCCCCGTCCGCGGCCATTCCCGTGCCTCGGTGAGCAGTTCGACGGCGCCGGAGGACCAGTCCACGTGCGGGGTGGGCTCGTCGACGTGCAGCGTGCGCGGCAGTACGCCGTGCCGCATCGCCATCACCATCTTGATCACGCCGCCGACCCCGGCCGCGGCCTGGGTGTGGCCGATGTTGGACTTCAACGAGCCCAGCAGCAGCGGCCGTTCGGCCGGCCGGTCCTTGCCGTAGGTGGCGAGCAGGGCCTGCGCCTCGATCGGGTCGCCCAGCCGGGTGCCCGTGCCGTGCGCCTCCACCGCGTCGATCAGGTCCGGTGACAGGTCGGCCTCGGCGAGGGCGGCCCGGATCACCCGCTGCTGCGAGGGGCCGTTGGGCGCGGAGAGGCTGCTGCTGGCACCGTCCTGGTTCACCGAGGAGCCGCGCAGTACGGCGAGCACCGGGTGCCCGTTGCGGCGGGCGTCGGAGAGCCGCTCGACCAGCAGCATGCCGGCGCCCTCGCCCCAGGCGGTGCCGTCGGCGGCGGCCGCGAAGGACTTGCAGCGCCCGTCCCGGGCGAGGCCGCCCTGCCGGCTGAACTCGACGAAGGTGTCGGGCGTGGCCATCACCGTGACGCCGCCGGCCAGCGCCATCGTGCAGTCGCCGCGCCGGACGGCCTGGGCGGCGAGGTGGAGGGCCACCAGGGAGGAGGAGCAGGCCGTGTCCACGGTCACCGCCGGCCCCTCCAGTCCGAGCGCGTAGGCGATCCGTCCGGACGCGACGCTGCCCGCGGTGCCGCTGCCCAGGAAGCCCGCGACCGACTCGTCCACCGAGGTCAGCCGGGTGCCGTAGTCGTGGTACATCAGGCCGGTGAACACCCCGACCCGGGTGCCGCGCACCGTCGCGGGGGGAATGTCCGCGCGCTCGAACGCCTCCCACGCGGTCTCCAGCAGCAGCCGCTGCTGGGGGTCCATGGCGAGCGCCTCGCGCGGGCTGATGTCGAAGAACCCGGGGTCGAACCGGTCGGCGTCGTCGAGGAAGCCGCCCTCGCAGACGTAGGAGGTGCCGGGGCGCAGGCCGTCGGGGTCGTAGAAGTCCTCGGTGCGCCAGCCGCGTTCGGCGGGTGGCGCACCGACGGCGTCCCGTCCGGCGGCCGCCAGCTCCCACAGCTCCTCCGGGGTCCGGACCCCGCCCGGGTAGCGGCAGCTCATTCCGACGATCGCGATCGGCTCGCGGTCGGCGGCCTCCAGCTCGGCCACCCGGCGGCGTGCCTCGCCGAGTTCGGCGGCAGCCCACCGGAGGTGCTCGCGAAGCTTGTCTTCATGTGCCACTTGAGCCTGCTCCTAAAGCCGGTGCGGGGGTCGATCCGTGCGGGGTTCGGCCCTCAGCGGGCGCGCAACTGGTCGAGTACGTCGAAGAGTTCGTCGTCGGTCGCCGAGGCGAGGTCGGTTCGGTCGGCGCCGTCCCGGCCGTCGTCGTCCCAGCGGGAGAGGAGGTCCCTCAGCCGGTGGGTGATCGCCGTCCGGGCCTGGTCGTCGTCGGTGAAGGGCGCCAGGAACGCCTCCAGCCGGTCGAGTTCCGCGAGCGCGGGGCCCACCTCCGTCATCTCCTCGGCGCCGAACCGGGCGCTGAGGTGATCGGCCAGAGCCGTCGCGGTGGGGTGGTCGAAGACCAGGGTGCTGGGCAGTTGGAGGCCGGTGGCCTCCTGGAGCCGGTCCTGGAGTTCGAGGTTGGCGAGCGAGTCGAAGCCCAGGTCGACGAAGCCCTGACCGGGGTCGATGTCCTCGGGGCCGGACTCGGCCAGCACGACCGCCGCGTGGGTGCGGACGAGGTCGAGCAGGGCCCGCCGGCGTTCGGACTCCGGCATCGCCCGCAGGCGCTGCGCGAAGCCGGCCGCCGGGTCCGCCGCCGGAACCGCTGACGCCGGAACCGCTGCCGCAGCCGCGGCGGGAGTCGGCTCCGCGACCGGTTCCCGCAGCAGCGACGGGACCTGTCCCCGTTCGGCCCGGCCCCGCAACGCTACGGGGTCCAGCCGGACCGGGACCAGCACCGGCTCAGTGATCATCATACGGGCGGTGTCGAAGAGATCAAGTGCCTGTTCCGCGGAGAGGGCGCCGAACCCGTTCCGCTCCAACTTGGCTGTCTGCTGGGTGTTCAGACGCTCGGTCAGGGCGCTGCGCTCGGCCCACATTCCCCACGCGAGGGACAGGCCCGGCAGGCCCTCGGCGTGGCGCTGCCGGGCGAGCGCGTCCAGGAAGGCGTTCGCCGCGGCGTAGTTGGCCTGGCCGGCGGTGCCGAGGACGCCGGAGGCGGAGGAGAACAGGACGAAAGCGTCCAGTCCCAGCGAGCGGGTCAGGTCGTGCAGGTGCCAGGCCGCGTCCACCTTCGGCCGCAGGACGGCATCGAGCCGTTCGGGGGTGAGCGCGGTCAGCAGGCCGTCGTCGGTCGCGCCGGCCGCGTGCACCACGGCCGTCAACGGGTGCTCCCCGGGGATCGAACGCAGCAGGCCGGCCAGGGCCGCACGGTCGGAGGCGTCGCAGGCGGCCACCGTGACGTCGGCCCCCAGCGCGGTCAGCTCCGCGACCAGTTCGGCCGCGCCCGGCGCCCGCTCCCCCCGCCGCCCGGCCAGCAGGAGGTGCCGGGCACCGCGGACGACCAGGTGCCGGGCGAGCAGCGAGCCGAGCGTGCCCGTGCCGCCGGTGACCAGGACGGTGCCGTTCGGGTCGAAGGAGGGGGCGGGGGAGGGGCTGTCGCCGGCGGGCCGTTCCGCCTCCACCAGCCGTGGTGCCAGGAGGTCGGACCGGCGCAGCGCCAGTTGCGGTTCGTCCCGGGCCAGGACCAGCGCCCGGGTCAGGTCGGCCTCGGCGGGATCGGCGGGATCCGCCGCGTCGAGGTCCAGGAGGCCGAAACGCCGGGGGTGCTCGGACAGGGCCGACCGCAGCAGTCCCCAGACCGCCGCCGAGGCCAGGTCGGGTGACGCGGTGTCGGCCCCCGCGGCCTGCGCGCCCCGGGTGGCCACGACCAGTCGCGCGGCGGCGAACCGCGGCTCGGCGAGCCAGGCCCGCACCAGCGACAGCGCGTCGGCGGTGGCGGAGTGGACGGCGGCCGGCAGCTCGCCGCCGGCCGGCAGGAGGGGTGCGAGCACCACGTCCGGCACCGGTGTCCCGGCGGCGGCCAGGGCGGTGAGGTCCGGGTAGCGGAGCGCGGAGGCCGTCGGCAGCCCGGCGCCCACCACTGCCGTCCGCACGGCGGACGGCTGCGGGGGTGCCGGCACCGGCGCCCATCGGACCCGCCACAGCAGGGGGGAGCCGGTGGCGTCACCGTGCAGTGTCCGGGACCGCAGGCTCGCGACCGACGCCACCGGGACACCCGCCGGGTCGGCCGCCTCGACGGTCATCGCGTCCGGTCCGGCGGGCGCGAGCCGCACCCGCAGCGCGGTCGGGCCCGTCCCCCGGATCGAGACGCCGTGCCAGGCGAACGGGACCGGGACCGGCCCCGCGGTCGGCGCGGCAGCGGCGGCACCGGCCTGCAGCGCGGCGTCCAGCAGGGCCGGGTGGAGGCCGTACCGCGCGGCGTCGGCCCGGTCCGCCTCGGCCAGGGCCACCTCGGCGAACACCTCCTCGCCGCGGCGCCAGAGCGCGCGCAGCCCGCGGAAGGCGGGACCGTAGTCGATGCCGAGGCCGGCGAAGCGGCGGTAGCACCCGTCGAGGTCGACCGGCTCGGCGCCGGCCGGCGGCCAGGAGACCAGGTCCGACGACGGGGCCGGCTCCTCGGCGGACACCGTGGCGGCGGCGTGCCGGCGCCACGGGGCGTCCTCGGGCCCGGCCGGGCGGGAGGACAGCTCCACCGGGCGGCGGCCGGCTCCGTCCGGGACGCCGACGGCCAGCCTGATCCGGACGCCGCCCTCCGGGGCGGTCTCCCGGCCGGGGAGCTCCAGCGGGGCGTGCAGGGTCAGCTCCTCGATGTGCGCGCAGCCCGTCCGGGCGCCCGCCCAGCGGACCAGCTCGACCACCGCGGTGCCGGGGAGCAGCACCCGCCCGTGCACGGTGTGGTCGGCGAGCCAGGGCAGCTCGCCGGGTGACAGCCGTCCGGTGAACAGCAGCCCTCCGTCGGCGGGGAGTTCCACCGCGGCCCGGAGCAGCGGGTGGTCCGCCGGGGCGAGCCCGGCCGCGGCCACGTCGGGGTCGGCCGGTCCGTCCTCCAGCCAGTAGCGGCGGCGCTGGAACGGGTAGGTCGGCAGGTCGACCGGGCGCAGCCCGGCGGCGGGGAACGCCGCCGACCAGTCGGCCGGCCCGCCGTGGACGTACAGCTCGGCCAGGGCCGCGAGGAGCCGGTCCTGGGCGGCGAGGGCCTCGTCGGGGTCGCCGAAGGGGCCCTCGGGGCCGCCGACCACCCGGACCCTCCCGTCCGCGGCGCCCGCGATCCGGGCGGCCTGCTCGGGTCCGAGGGCGACGAACCGGGTGTGGCCGCGCTCCAGCAGGTCGCGCACCGCGTCGTCCGGATCGCCCGGCAGCAGCGGAACCCGGGCACCGGACGGGTCGACCGGCCCGCCGGACACCGCCGCGCGCGCCCCCTCCGCCAGGGAGAGGGCCTGCGCGACGCAGGCTCCCGCAGCCGCGCCGGCGCCGTCGCCCGGTGCGACCACGGCGGCCGGGTCCACCCCGTGCCCCTGCCACCACCCGGCGAGGGCGACCAGCACGGCCCATCCCACGGCGCGGTCGACCTCCGGGCGGGCCGGGTCGGGCGCGCCCTCGGCCCCGCGCAGCACCTGCGTGGCGGACCAGCCGGCGACCTCCACGAGCGCCGCGTCGCAGGCGGCCAGCCGCTCCGCGAACAGCGGCGAGGCGTCCAGCAGGCGCAGCACGCCGTCGGTGCGCTCCGCCGGCCGCTCCGGCAGCACGAACACCACCCGGGCGTCCCCCCGGGCGACGCCCCGGACCAGGCCGGGCCCCGGTTCGCCCGCCGCCAGCGCGGCCAGGCCCGCCCGGAACCCGGCCGGGTCCGTCCCCAGGAGGACGGCCCGGTGCTCGAAGGTCGCACGGGTGCGCGCCAGCGCCGCCCCCACCTCGGCGGCGGACCGGCCGGGGTGCCCGTCCAGGTGCTCCGACAGCCGTGCGGCCTGCGCGCGCAGCGCGGCCTCGGTCCGGCCGGAGAGCACCCACGGCAGCATCGCCCCGCGGGCCGGGCCGGGGTCGGCCGGCTCCGACCCGGCCCGTCCCGCCGGCTCGGGACGTCCGCCCTGCTCCGGCTCGGCCTCCTCCAGGACGAGGTGCGCATTGGTGCCGCTCACCCCGAAGGACGACACCCCGGCCCGGCGCGGCCGCCCGCTCACCGGCCACGGCCGGGCGGCGGTCAGCGGGGACACCGCGCCGGCCTCCCAGTCGACGTGCGGATTCGCCCCGTCGAGGTGCAGGGTGCGCGGCAGCACGCCGTGGCGCATCGCCATCACCGTCTTGATGACGCCGGCCACCCCCGCCGCCGCCTGGGCGTGCCCGATGTTGGACTTCACCGAGCCGAGCCACAGCGGCTCCGCCCCGGCCCGCTCCTGGCCGTAGGTGGCCAGCAGCGCCTGGGCCTCGATCGGGTCGCCGAGCGTGGTCCCGGTGCCGTGCGCCTCCACCGCGTCCACGTCCCGCGCCGACAGCCCGGCGTTCTCCAGCGCCTGCCGGATCACCCGCTGCTGGGCGGGCCCGCTCGGGGCCGTCAGACCGCTGCTCGCGCCGTCCTGGTTGACCGCGCTGCCCCGGATCACGGCCAGGACGTGCCGGCCGTTCCGCCGGGCGTCGGAGAGGCGTTCCAGCAGCAGCATCCCGACGCCCTCGCCCAGGCCGGTCCCGTCGGCCCGGGCCGAGAACGCCTTGCAGCGCGCGTCGGGCGCCAGGCCCCGCTGCCGGCTGAACTCGACCAGCGCCATCGGCGAGGCCATCACGGTCACACCGCCGGCGAGGGCGAGCGAGCACTCGCCGCTCCGCAGCGCCTGCGCCGCCTGGTGCAGCGCCACCAGGGACGACGAGCACGCGGTGTCGAGGGTGACGGCCGGACCCTCCAGGCCGAAGGTGTACGCGACCCGGCCGGAGGCGACGCTGCCGGTACTGCCGTTGCCGACGTAGCCCTCGAACTCACCCGGCACCCGGCGCAGCCGCGAGGCGTAGTCCTGGTAGATCACCCCGGCGAAGACGCCGGTCCGGCTGCCGCGCAGGGTCTCCGGGGCGATCCCCGCCCGCTCGAAGGCCTCCCAGGAGGTCTCCAGCAGCAGCCGCTGCTGCGGGTCGGTGGCCAGCGCCTCGCGGGAGCTCATGCCGAAGAACGCCGGGTCGAACTCGGCCGCGTCGTGCAGGAAGCCGCCCTCGCGGACGTACACCGTGCCGTGTCGGGCCGGGTCGGGGTCGTGCAGGCCGCCGTCCCAGCCGCGGTCCGTCGGGAAGGGCGAGATCGCGTCCCGCTCCTCGGCCACCACGCGCCACAGGTCCTCCGGGGAGGCGACCCCGCCGGGGTAGCGGCACGCCATGCCGACGATCGCGATCGGCTCACGGGCCCCCTCCTCGACCTCCTGGAGCCGCCGGCGGGTCCGGCGCAGGTCGACGGTCAGCCGCTTGAGCGCGTCGACGACCTTCTCGCTACTCGTCATTCCGCTGTGCGCCTCTCTGTTCAACGACGGGTCCGAGTTCAAGGACGGGTCCGACGGTGGGCCCGGGGTGGGCATGGTCACGGGTTCCGCAGTTCGCTGTCGACGATGTCGAGGATCTCGTCGAGCGTGATGTCCGCGAACTCCTCCTCATCGGAGGGGAGTTCGGGCGCCGCCTCGGCCTGCGGCGCGTGCAGCTGCGCCGCCAGCCCGCGCAGCCGCTCGGCGAGCCGCTCACGCGCGGCCCGGTCCGCGGGGGCCAGGTCGCGCAGACCCGCCTCCAGGGCGTCGAGGTCGAGCGGGGCCGGTGCGGCGGCCGTCCGGTCGCGCTGCCGGAGCAGCTCGCCGAGGTGCTCGGCGACGGCGGCCGGCGTCGGGTGGTCGAAGACCAGCGTCGCGGGCAGGCGCAGGCCGGTGGCCGTGGCCAGGCGGTTGCGCAGCTCCACTCCGCGCAGCGAGTCGAACCCGGACTCCAGGAAGCCGCGCCCGGTGCCGACCGCCTCCGGCGAGGCGTGGCCGAGCACCGCGGCCACCTGGACCCGCACCAACTCGACGAGGGTGTGCGACCGTTCGGCGGCGGACAGGCCGTCGAGCGACAGCCCGGCGCCGGTTGCGGCCGGCGCCTCGGAGCGGGCCGCGCGCCGCGGTGCCGTGCCGAGCAGGGCCCGAAGCAGCGGCAGGTCCCGCGTCGAGCCGCCCTCGCGGAGCGCGCGCAGGTCCAGTCGGACCGGGAGCACCAACGGCCGGTCCTGGGCGAGCGCGGTGTCGAACAGCTCCAGGCCCGCCGCCGTGGACATCGGCAGCACGCCCGAGCGCCGCATCCGCGACCGGTCCGCCTCGCTCAGGCCGCGGGTCATGGCGCTGGCCGCCGACCACAGCCCCCACGCCATCGACACCCCGGGCAGGCCCAGCGCGCGGCGGTGGGCGGCCAGGCCGTCCAGGTAGGCGTTGGCGGCGGCGTAGTTGGCCTGCCCGGCATTGCCGAGCAGCCCGCCCGCGGCCGAGAACAGCACGAACATCGCCGGCTTGGCGTTCAGGGTCAGCTCGTGCAGGTTCCAGGCGGCGTCCGCCTTCGGGCGCAGCACGGCCCTGGCCCGCTCCGGGGTGAGCGAGGCGAGGGTGCCGTCGTCCAGCACCCCGGCCGCGTGCACCACCCCGGTCAGCGGGTGGCGCGCCGGGACGGCCGCGAGCACCGAGGCCAGCGACTCCCGGTCGGCCGCGTCGCACGGGGCGAAGGTCACCTCGGCGCCCGACCCGGCCAGGGACAGGGCCAGTTCGGCGGCGCCGGGCGCCTGCCGGCCCTGCCGGCTGACCAGCAGCAGGTGCCGGACGCCGTACGTGTCGACCAGGTGCCGGGCGACGAGGGCGCCCAGCGTGCCGGTACCCCCGGTGATCAGCACGGTGCCCTCCGGGTCCAGGGCGGTGGCGGCGACGTCGTCGGCCGGGTGCAGCCGTGCCAGCCGGGGCACCAGCACCCGCCCGGCCCGGACCGCGTACTGCGGCTCGGCACCGTCCAGCACGGCCGGCAGCACGGCCGGCAGTACGGCGGACAGCGCGGCCGACGGCGCGGTCCGGTCGTCGGCCGCGGGGCCGTCGAGGTCCACCAGGACGAACCTGCCCGGGTGCTCGGCCTGCGCCGACCGCACCGCACCCCAGACGGCGGCCGCCGCCAGGTCGGGGGACACGGCCCGGAGCGAGGTGTCGACGGCGCCGGCGGTCACCACCACCAGGCGGGCGGCGCCGAACCGGTCGTCGGCCACCCAGGACTGGAGCAGGGACAGCGCCCGTTCCACCGCCCGCCCGGCCGCGTCCGCGGACAGGGTGTCCCCGCCGGGCTCCGACGTCCAGGGGAGCACGACGGCCTCGGGCACGGGTGCGCCGGCGCCGATCGCGTCGGCGAGGGCCGCGAGATCCGGATAGCCGTCTCCGCCGACCGCGCCGGAACCGAGCACCGCGTGGCGGACCGTCCCCGCGTTCGTACGGCCGGGCAGCTCGTGCCACGCCAGCTGGAACAGCGAGTCGGCGCCGGAGCGACGGGAGGCGGAGCCGAGCTGCGCCCGGGAGACCGGCCGGACGGCGAGCGAGTCGACCGTGGCGACCGGCAGACCGGTCTCGTCGGCCACCGCCAGCGACAGCTCGTCCGGGCCGGTCGGAGTCAGCCGCACCCGGAGCGCGGTCGCGCCAGCGGCGTGCAGGGTGACACCGGTCCACGAGAACGGCAGCCTCACCTGCTCCGCGCCGTCGATCAGCGTGGTGTGCAGGGCCGCGTCCAGCAGGGCGGGGTGCAGGCCGAACTCGGCGGCCGCGTCGTGCTGTTCGCGCGGCAGCCGCACCTCGGCGTACACCTCCTCGCCGAGCCGCCAGGCGGCGCGCAGCCCTCGGAACGCGGGACCGTACCCGAGGCCGTCGACGGCGAGCCGCTCGTAGAGGCCGTCGAGTTCGACCGGCTCGGCCCCGGCCGGCGGCCAGACGCGGCCGGACGCCCAGCCGGCGGACGGCTCGGACGGCTCGGTCGGCGAGGCGGTGCCGGTCGCGTGGCAGGTCCAGGCGCCGCCGGCCTCCGAACCGTCCACAGCGGAGTGGACGGTGAGAGCGCGACGCCCGGTGGCGTCCGCCGCGCCGACGCGGACCTGGACGCGGACGCCGTCCTGGCCGGGGAGGACGAGCGGCGCCTGGAGGGTGAGCTCCTCGATGTGGTGGCAGCCGAGTCGGCGGCCGGCGTGGAGGGCGAGTTCGACGAGGGCCGTGCCGGGGGCGAGAACGGTCCCCCAGACGGCGTGGTCGGCGAGCCAGGGGTGGGTGGCGGCGGAGAGCAGGCCGGTGAGGAGCATGCCCTCGTCGTCCGGCAGCGGGACGGCCGCCGCGAGCAGCGGGTGCTCGGCGGAGTCGAGTCCGGCGGTGCGGGGGTTCGTCGCCGTGGGCGCGGTCAGCCAGAAGCGTTCGCGTTGGAAGGGGTAGGTGGGGAGGTCGGGGTGGGTGCCGGGGGTAAGGAAGGGGGTCCAGTCGACGGGGTGGCCGTGGGTGTGGATCGCGGCGGCCGAGGTGAGCAGTCGGCTGAGGCCGCCCTCGTTCCGGCGGAGGGTGCCGGTGATGAGGGTGGGGGTTGTGGTGTCGAGGGTTTCCTCGATGGCCGGGGTGAGGACGGGGTGGGGGCTGGCCTCGATGAAGGTGGTGTGGCCGTCGGTGAGGGCGGAGTTGAGGGCTTGGGTGAGGAGGACGGGTTGGCGGAGGTTGGTGTACCAGTAGTCGGCGTTGAGTTGGGTGGTGTCGATTCGTTCGCCGGTGACGGTGGAGTAGAAGGGGATGTCGGCGGGCTTGGGGGTGATGCCGGCGAGTTCGGTGGCGAGGTGGTCGCGGAGTTGTTCGACGTGGTGGGTGTGGGAGGCGTAGTCGACGTCGATGCGGCGGGCGCGGATGCCGGTTTCGTCGCAGTGGGTGAGGAGTTGGTCGAGGGCGTCGTGGTCGCCGGCGATGACGGTGGTGGTGGGGCCGTTGTGGGCGGCGATGCTGAGTCGTCCGTCCCAGGCCTTCAACAGCTCGACGGTGTCCTGGTGGCCGAGGGGAATGGACGCCATGCCGCCGTGGCCGCTGATGGTGAGGATGGCGCGGCTGCGCAGGGCGGCGATGCGGGCGCCGTCGTGGAGGGTGAGGGCTCCTGCGATGGTGGCGGCGGCGATCTCGCCCTGGGAGTGGCCGATCACGGCGGCGGGGTGGATGCCGAGGGACTGCCAGAGTTCGGCGAGGGCGACCATGACGGCGAACAACGTGGGCTGGACGACGTCGACGCGTGCGAGGTCGAGGGTGCCGCGCAGGGCGTCCGTCAGCGACCAGTCGATGTGCGGCGCGAGCGCGTCCTGGCAGCGGGCGATGGATCCCGCGAACACGGGTGAGGTGTCGAGGAGTTCGGCGCCCATGCCGATCCACTGCGAGCCCTGTCCGGGGAACACGAACACCGGACGCTCGAAGCTGCCGCTGCCGGTGGGAGCGGTGCCGTCGGCGACGGCGGCGAGGCCGCTCAGTAGTTCGGCGTGGTTCTGTCCGATGGCGACGGCCCGGTGGTCCAGGTGGGCCCGTCCGGTGAGCAGGGTGTGGCCGACGGCCCGCAGGTCGGTGTCGGGGTGGTCCTGGAGGAACGCGGCCAACTGTCCTGCCTGGGCGCGCAGCGCCTGCTCGTCGCGGGCGGAGAGGACCCACGGCACCACGGGGAACGGCGAGTCGGTGGCGGCGTCCTCCGGCGAGGCGGCGGGCGAAGCAGCCGGCGCCTCCTCCAGGATCACGTGCGCGTTCGTCCCGCTGATCCCGAAGGCGGAGACGCCCGCCCGTCGCGGACGCCCGTCCTCCTGCGGCCATTCCCGTGCCTCGGTGAGCAGTTCGACGGCACCGGCGGACCAGTCGACGTGGGAGGTGGGCTCGCTGACGTGGAGGGTGCGCGGAAGCACCTCGTTGTGCAGGGCGAGCACCATCTTGATCACACCGGCGATCCCGGCCGCGGCCTGGGTGTGGCCGATGTTGGACTTCAACGAGCCCAGCAGCAGCGGCCGTTCGGCGGGCCGGTCCTTGCCGTAGGTGGCGAGCAGGGCCTGCGCCTCGATCGGGTCGCCCAGCCGGGTGCCGGTGCCGTGCGCCTCGACCGCGTCCACGTCGGCGGTGGTGAGCCGGGCGTCCGCGAGGGCGGCCCGGATCACCCGCTGCTGCGACGGGCCGTTGGGGGCGGCCAGCCCGTTGGAGGCGCCGTCCTGGTTGACGGCCGAGCCGCGGATCACGGCGAGGACGGGGTGACCGTTGCGGCGGGCGTCGGAGAGCCGTTCGACCAGCACCACGCCGACCCCCTCGGAGAGGCCGAACCCGTCGGCATCGTCGGAGAACGCCTTGCAGCGGCCGGTCTCGGACAGCGCGCCCATGCGGCTGAACCCGATGAACGAGTCCGGGGTCGGCATCACCACCGCACCGCCCGCGATGGCCATCGAGCACTCGCCGGCCCGCAGGGCCCGGGCGGCCAGGTGCAGGGCGACCAGGGAGGACGAGCACGCGGTGTCGACGGTGATGGCCGGCCCCTCCAGGCCGAACGCGTAGGCCAGTCGGCCCGAGATGACGCTGGTGACGCTGCCGGTGATGACGTAGTCCTCGATGGCGGCCGACGCGTCGGCCGAACGGACGCCGTACCCGTGCTGCATGGCGCCGACGAAGGCGCCGGTCCGGCTGCCGCGCAGGGCGGTCAGGTCGATGCCGGCCCGTTCGAAGGCCTCCCAGGAGGTCTCCAGCAGCAGCCGCTGCTGCGGGTCCATCGCCAGCGCCTCGCGCGGGCTGATCCCGAAGAACGCGGCGTCGAACCCGTCCACGTCCCGGACGAAGCCGCCCTGCTGGCCGGGTACCGCGTCCGGGTCCCAGCCGCGGTCGGTGGGCAGGTCGGAGACGACGTCGCCGTCCGTGGCGAGCAGCTGCCACAGCTGTTCGGGCGTCGTCACGCCACCGGGGAAGCGGCAGGCCGTGCCGACGATCGCGATCGCCTCGTCGTCATCCGCGCCGTCGCCCGCCGGGGTGGCGGTCCCGGCCGGGGCGGGCAGTTCCGATGCCCCCAACTCCAGGATGTCGCGCCGCAGTTGGCTGGCGAGCGCGGTCGGTGTCGGGTAGTCGAAGACCAGCGTCGCCGGGAGGCGCAGGCCGGTGGCGGAGGCCAGCCGGTTGCGCAGTTCGACCGCCGTCAGCGACTCGAACCCCAGGTCCTTGAAGGCCCGGTCGGGCCGGATGCCGTCCGCGGTGCTGTGCCCCAGCACCGCGACGGCGTGCGCGGTGACGAGGTCGGTGAGCGCGCGGACCTGGTCCGGCTCGGACAGGTCCGCGAGGGACCGCCGGAGCTCGGAGCCGGAGCCGGCCGCGTCGGCCGCCGCACCGGTCGCCGTCCCGGCGGACGACGCCAGCACGGCACGCGCCTCGGGGAGTCCGGTGAGCAGGGGGCTCGGGCGCACCGCGGTGAACAACGGGACGAAGCGCTGCCAGTCGACCTCGGCCACCGCGACGAAGGTGTCGTCGTGGTCCAGCGCCTGCTGCAGGGCGGCGATCGCCAGCTCGGGGGCCATCAGCGGCAGACCCTGTCCGCGCACGCGGCGACGGGTGCGTTCGACGTCCGGGTCGCCCAGGTTCTTCCAGGTGTTGACGGCGTCCTCCCAGACGCCCCAGGCGACCGACAGCATCGGCAGGCCCTGCGCGCGGCCCTGTTCGGCGAGGGCGTCGAGCGCCGCGTTGGCGGCCGCGTAGGCGGCGTGGTCGCCGCTGCCCCAGAAGGCGGCGATCGAGGAGAACAGGACGAAGGCGTCGAGCTGGTCCGGGTCGAGCAGGTCGGCCAGGTGCCGGGCGCCGTCCACCTTGGCGGCCAGCACCTGGTCGAGGCTCTCCAGGGTGGTGTCGGCGACGGAGGTCAGTTCGATGAACGCGGCCGTGTGCAGGACGGCCCGCACCGTGTGGCCGTCCGCCCGCAGCCGGTCGAGCAGCCCGGCGACCGCGTCGCGGTCCGCCACGTCGCACGCGGCCAGGGTGACGGCCACGCCCCGACCCTCCAACTCGGCGGCCAGGTCGGCGGCGCCCGGGGCGTCCGGGCCCGAGCGGCTGGCCAGGACGAGGTGCTCGGCGCCGTGGTCGGCCAGCCAGCGCGTGAGCCGGGGGCCGAGGCTCCCGGTGCCGCCGGTGACCAGCACCGTGCCCCCGGGACGCCAGCCCCGGACGGGCTTGGCGGCGCCGAGCTGCGCACGGACCATCCGCCGCGCGAACAGGCCGGCCGGACGGACCGCCACCTGGTCCTCCCCGGAGTATCCCGAGAGCGCCCGGGCCAGCCGGCCGAGCGCCCGCTCGTCGGGCTCCTCGGGCAGGTCGACCAGTCCGCCCCAGAGCTGCGACTGCTCAAGGGCGACGACCCGGCCGAGGCCCCACAACTGGGCCTGCACCGGATCCGCCGGGCCGTCGGACGGTCCGGCGCACACGGCGCCGCGCGTGGCGCACCACAGCGGCGCCCGGAGGCCGAGGTCGGCCAGGGCCTGGACCAGCGCCAGCGTCAGCGCGAGGCCGCTCGTCACGGTGTGCTTCCCGGGGTGGCGGCGGGCGTCCAGTCCCAGGAAGGACAGCAGGCCGGCCGGGCCGGACCCGCCGTCGTCGAGCACCTCGCCCAGCCGCGCGGCCAGCACGTCGCGGTCCGCGTCGGCCGCGCCCGCCTCCAGGACCACGGGCCGGGCGCCGCGCAGGCCGAGGAGGCGTACGGCTCCGGTGACCCAGGCGTCGTCCGCGCAGCCCGCGGGAACGACCACCAGCCAGGTGCCGGAGAGGGCGGACGCGGCGCCCTCGGGCACGGGCTTCCAGGCGATCCCGTACCGCCAGTCGTCCACCGCCGACCGGTCGCGGCTCTGCCGGTGCCACGAGGAGAGCGCGGGCAGCAGGGCGCTCAGCGACCGCCGTCGCTCGTCGTCGTCCACCTGCAGCGTCGCGGCCACGGCGGCGACGTCCTGCTCCTCGACGGCCTCCCAGAAACCCGCGTCCTGGGTGCTGTACCCCGCCGGGGAGGCAGAGGCGACGGCGGTGTCCTCGATCCACAGGTGCTGGTGCTGGAAGGGGTAGGTGGGGAGGTCGGGGTGGGTGCCGGGGGCGAGGAAGAGGGTCCAGTCGACGGGGTGGCCGTGGGTGTGGAGGTGGGCGGCCGAGGTGAGGAGTCGGGTCCAGGTGCCTTCGTTCCGGCGGAGGGTGCCGGTGGTGACGGCGGGCTGGTCGGCGGCTTCGGCGGTGTCCTGGACGGTGGTGGTGAGGACGGGGTGGGGGCTGGCCTCGATGAAGGTGTGGTGGCCGTCGGCGAGGGCGGAGCGCAGCGCGTCGGTGAGGAGGACGGGTTGGCGGAGGTTGGTGTACCAGTAGTGCGCGTCGAGGCGGGTGGTGTCGATTCGTTCGCCGGTGACGGTGGAGTAGAAGGGGATGTCGGCGGGTTTGGGGGTGATGCCGGTGAGTTGTTCGGCGAGCTGGTCGCGGAGTTGTTCGACGTGGTGGGTGTGGGAGGCGTAGTCGACGTCGATGCGGCGGGCGCGGATGCCGGTTTCGTCGCAGTGGGTGAGGAGTTGGTCGAGGGCGTGGTGGTCGCCGGCGATGACGGTGGTGGTGGGGCCGTTGTGGGCGGCGATGCTGAGTCGTCCGTCCCAGGCCTTCAACAGCTGGACGGTGTCCTGGTGGCCGAGGGGGATGGACGCCATGCCGCCGTGGCCGCTGATGGCGAGGATGGCGCGGCTGCGCAGGGCGGCGATCCGTGCGCCGTCTTCGAGGGTGAGGGCGCCGGCGATGGTGGCGGCGGCGATCTCGCCCTGGGAGTGGCCGATGACGGCGGCGGGGTGGATGCCGAGGGACTGCCAGAGTTCGGCGAGGGCGACCATGACGGCGAACAGGGTGGGCTGGACGACGTCGACCCGCCCGAGGTCGAGGGTGCCGCGCAGGGCGTCCGTCAGCGACCAGTCGATGTGCGGGGCCAGGGCGTCCTGGCAGCGGGCGATGGAGGCGGCGAACTCGGGTGAGGTGTCGAGGAGTTCGGCGCCCATGCCGATCCACTGCGAGCCCTGTCCGGGGAACACGAACACCGGACGGTCGTAGCTGCCGCTGCCGGTGGGGGCGGTGCCGTCGGCGATGGCGGCGAGAGCGCTGAGCAGTTCCTCACGGTTCTCGCCGATGGCGACGGCCCGGTGGTCCAGGTGGGCCCTTCCGGTGAGGAGGGTGTGGCCGACGGCCCGAAGGTCGGTGTCGGGGCGCTCCTGGAGGAACGCGGCCAACTGTCCAGCCTGCGCGCGCAGCGCCTGCTCGTCGCGGGCGGAGAGAACCCACGGCACCACAGGGAACGGCGAGTCGGTGGCGGCGTCCTCCGGCGAGGCGGCGGGCGAAGCAGCCGGCGCCTCTTCGAGGATCACGTGAGCGTTCGTCCCGCTGATCCCGAACGAGGACACGGCGGCTCGTCGGGTCCGCTCCCCGGCCGGCCATTCCCGTGCCTCGGTGAGCAGTTCGACGGCACCGGAGGACCAGTCGACGTGCGGGGTGGGCTCGTCGACGTGCAGCGTCTGCGGCAGTACGCCGTGCCGCATCGCCATCACCATCTTGATCACGCCGCCGACCCCGGCCGCGGCCTGCGCATGGCCGATGTTGGACTTCAACGAGCCCAGCAGCAGCGGCCGTTCGGCGGGCCGGTCCTGGCCGTAGGTGGCGAGCAGGGCCTGCGCCTCGATCGGGTCACCCAACCGGGTGCCGGTGCCGTGGGCCTCCACGGCGTCCACGTCGGCGGCGGCCAGCCGGGCGTTCTTCAACGCGTCCCGGATCGCCCGCTGCTGGGCGGGCCCGTTGGGCGCGGAGAACCCGCTGCTGCTTCCGTCCTGGTTGACGGCGGAGCCGCGCACCACGGCGAGGACCGGGTGCCCGTTGCGCCGGGCGTCGGAGAGCCGTTCCAGCAGCAGGACGCCGACACCCTCCGCCCAGCCGGTGCCGTCGGCGGCGGCCGCGAAGGCCCGGCAGCGCCCGTCGGGGGACAGCGCCCGCTGACGGCTGAACTCGACGAAGCCGCCCGGTCCGGTCATCACGGTGACGCCGCCGACGAGGGCCATCGTGCATTCCCCGTTGCGCAGCGCCTGTCCGGCGAGGTGCAGCGCGACCAGCGACGAGGAGCACGCCGTGTCCACGGTGATCGCGGGCCCCTCCAGGCCCAGGCTGTACGCGACCCGCCCGGACACCACGCTGCCCAGGCTGCCCGTCATCAGGTAGCCCTCGAGGTCGTCGGGGGTGCGGCGCAGCCGCGCGGCGTAGTCCTGGTGCATCACGCCGGCGAACACACCGGTCCGGCTGCCGCGGACGGAGGCCGGGTCGATGCCGGCCCGCTCGAAGGCCTCCCAGGAGGTCTCCAGCAGCAGCCGCTGCTGCGGGTGCATGGCGAGCGCCTCGCGCGGGCTGATCCCGAAGAAGTCCGGGTCGAAGAGCGCGGCCTCGTGGAGGAAGCCGCCGGCCCGGGCGTAGGTCTTTCCGACCGCCTCGGGGTCGGAGTCGTAGAGCGCGTCCAGGTCCCAGCCGCGGTCCTCCGGGAAGGCGGTGACGGCGTCGCCGCCGCTCGCGACCAACTGCCAGAGGCCCTCGGGCGAGGTGACGCCCCCCGGGTAGCGGCAGGCCATGCCGACGATGGCGATCGGGTCGGAGGCCGCAGCGGTCAGTTTCCGGTTCTGCTGCCGCAGCAGTTCGGCCTCCTTGAGGGAAGCCCGTAGCGCCTTGACGACTTCTTCACTGGATACGGTCATCGCGAACTCCGAAACTCCGTGCCGTAGAGGGGTGGTGCGGCGTGATCAGTTGTCGCCGAGGGCGACCCGGATGAGGCTGTCCAGGTCCATCGTGTCGAGGGCGCTGCCGTGGTCCGGCTCGTCGGCGTCCGCCGGTTCGCCCGCCGGGTCCGCGAGTTGGAGGAGGGTGCGGACCAGCCCGGCTTCCTGGAACCGGGCCAGCGGGACCGTCGCCAGGGCCCGTCGGAACTCGGCCTCGTCGACCTCCTCGGGTGCCGGTTCCTCCGCTTCCTCCGCTGTCCGGTCGGCCGGGAACACCTCGTTCTCCAGGTGGCGGGCGACCGCGGCCGGGGTCGGGTGGTCGAAGATCAGGGTGACGGGCAGCCGGGTGCCGCTCTCCCGGCCGAGCCGGTTGCGCAGTTCGAGCGCGGTGAGGGAGTCGAGGCCGAGGTCGAGGAAGCCGCGATCGGGTTCGACCCGGTCCGGAGAGGCGTAGCCCAGCACGGCCGCCACCTGGGCCCGGACCACGTCGAGCAGGGCGCGGCCGCGCGCGGGCGCCTCCAGAGCGGCGAACCGCTGCCGGAAGGTCCCGGTCTGCGGGGCGGACGTCTCCCGCGTCCTCGGGGCCCGGACCAGGCCGCGGAGCACCGGTGGCACCTCGGGCTGCGCCCGCAGGGCCGCGGTGTCCAGCCGGGCCGGCACCAGCGCCGCGCGGTCCGTCCGCAGGGCCGCGTCGAAGAGCGCGAGTCCCTCGTCGGAGGGCATGGGGGCGAGGCCCGTACGGCTCAGGCGGCGGAGGTCGGCCTCGGCCAGGTGGCCGGTCATCCCGCTGGACTCCGCCCACAGTCCCCAGGCCAGGGAGTGCGCGGGCAGGCCCTCCGCGCGGCGCCGCTGCGCCAGGGCGTCGAGGAAGGCGTTGGCCGCCGAGTAGCTCGACTGGCCGGCCTGGCCCAGGACGCCCGCGGCCGAGGAGAAGAGGACGAACGCGCGGAGGTCGCTGCCGCGGGTCAGTTCGTGGAGGTGCCACGCCGCGTCGACCTTGGGCCGCAGGACGGCCGACACCCGGTCGGGGGTCAGGGCCGTCAGCACACCGTCGTCCAGGATGCCCGCCGTGTGGACCACGGCGGCCAGCGGCTGTTCGGCGGGCACCCGGGCCAGGGCCGTGGCGAGTGCCTCCCGGTCGGCCGTGTCGCACGCCGCGACCGTCACCGTGGCGCCCGCCGCCGTGAGTTCGTCCCGCAGCTCGGCCGCACCGTCGGCGTCGGGCCCCCGCCGGCTGAGGAGCAGCAGGTGGCGCACGCCGTACCGGGTCACCAGGTGGCGGGCGAGCAGGCCGCCGAGCAGGCCGGTGCCCCCGGTCACCAGCACGGTGCCGGCGGGGCCGAACGGGGCCGGGGCCTCCGCTGCGCCGGGCGCCGCGACGGCCAGCCGGGCGGCCGAAACGCGGCCTTCGCGTACCGCCAACTGGGGCTCTGCCAGTCGGGGTTCTGCCGAGGAGAGCGCCCGCACCAGGGCCGGGTAGGAGTCGGGGTGGTCGTCGAGGTCGGCCAGCACGAGGCGGCCGGGGTTCTCCGACTGGGCGGAGCGGACCAGGCCCCACAGCGGGGCGTGGACCAGGTCCGTGACGTCGTCGGCCGGATCCACCGCCACGGCGCCACGGGTGAGCAGCACGAGCCGGCCGTCGGCGAAGCGCTCCGAGTCGAGCCAGGCCCGGACGAGGTCCAGGGTGTGCCCGGCCGCCGCGTGGACGTTCTCGACGGACGCTCCGACCCCGGGCCCGAAGGCCGCCACGACCGTGGTCGGCAGCGGGGCCCGGATCGCGAGCAGATCGGCGGGGCCGGCGTAGCCGGAGTCGCGGGTCTCGTCGGTGTCGTCGGTGTGGTCGGCGCCCAGGAGGAACGGCGCCTCGTCGGGTGCGTCGGCACCGGGCGGCAGCGGCACCCAGTCCACCTGGTACAGCGGCTGGTGGCGGCCGTGGGCGGCGGCGCTGAACTGCTCGGGCGTCACCGGCCGCAGCGTCAGCGAGCCGACCGAGACGACCGGGCTTCCGGCCTCGTCGGTGGCGGTGAGGGAGACGGTGTCGGGGCCGGTCGGGGTGAGCCGGACGCGCAGCGAGGTGGCCGCCGTGGGGTGGAGGACGACGTCGGACCAGGCGAACGGCAGGCGGACGCCGTCCGATCCCTCCAGCAGGCAGGCGTGCAGGGCCGCGTCCAGGAGGGCCGGGTGCAGGTCGAAGCGGTCGTCGTGGCGTTCGCGCGGGAGCGCGACCTCGGCCAGGATCTCGTTGCCGTGCCGACCGACGGCCCGGAGGCCCTGGAACGCCGGACCGTAGTCGAAACCGACGTCGGCCAGCCGGTCGTAGAGCGCGTCGGCCGGATCGAGCGTCGCTGTCCAGGGCTGCGAGCCGTCCGCAGCCGCTGCGTGGCCCGGGCCCTCCACTGCCAGAATCCCGGTCGCGTGCCTGGTCCAGCCGTCCCCGGTGTGCTGGGCGGAGTGGCGGACGGAGTGGATGGTGACGGGGCGTCGGCCGGCCTCGTCGGGCGCGCCGACGCGGACCTGGAACCGGACGGGCTGCTGTTCGGGGAGGACGAGCGGCGCTTCCAGCGTCAGCTCTTCGAGGTGCGTGCAGTCGACCTGACGGCCGGCGTGGAGGGCGAGCTCGACGAGGGCGGTGCCGGGGAGGAGCGCGGTGCCGAAGACGGCGTGGTCGGCGAGCCAGGGGTGGGTGGCGGCGGAGAGCAGGCCGGTGAGGAGCATGCCCTCGTCGTCCGGCAGCGGGACGGCGGCGGCGAGCAGCGGGTGCTCGGCGGTGTCGAGTCCGGCGGTGCGGGGGTTGGCCGCCGTGGGTGCGGTCAGCCAGAAGCGTTCGCCCTGGAAGGGGTAGGTGGGCAGGTCGACCTGGTGGGGACCGTCGGTGGGGAGGAGCGCCGTCCAGTCGACGGGGTGGCCGTGGGTGTGGATCGCGGCTGCCGAGGTGAGCAGTCGGCTGAGGCCGCCCTCGTTCCGGCGGAGGGTTCCGGTCACGAGGGTGGGGGCTGCGGTGTCGAGGGTTTCCTCGATGGCGGGGGTGAGGACGGGGTGGGGGCTGATTTCGAGGTAGCTGGTGTGACCGTGGGTGGCGAGGTCGCGGAGGGTCGGTTCGAGGAGGACCGGCTGGCGGAGGTTGGTGTACCAGTAGTCCGCGTCGAGGCGGGTGGTGTCGATCCGCTCGCCGGTGACGGTGGAGTAGAAGGGGATGTCGGCGGGTTTGGGGGTGATGCCGCTGAGCTGTTCGGCGAGCTGGTCGCGGAGTTGTTCGACGTGGTGGGTGTGGGAGGCGTAGTCGACGTCGATGCGGCGGGCGCGGATGCCGGTTTCGTCGCAGTGGGTGAGGAGTTGGTCGAGGGCGTCGTGGTCGCCGGCGATGACGGTGGTGGTGGGGCCGTTGTGGGCGGCGACGCTGAGCCGTCCGTCCCAGGCCTTCAACAGCTCGACGGTGTCGTGGTGGCCGAGGGGGATGGAGGCCATGCCGCCGTGGCCGCTGATGGCGAGGATGGCGCGGCTGCGCAGGGCGGCGATCCGTGCGCCGTCTTCGAGGGTGAGGGCGCCGGCGATGGTGGCGGCGGCGATCTCGCCCTGGGAGTGGCCGATCACGGCGGCGGGGTGGATGCCGAGGGACTGCCAGAGTTCGGCGAGGGCGACCATGACGGCGAACAGGGTGGGCTGGACGACGTCGACGCGTGCGAGGTCCAGGGTGCCGCGCAGGGCGTCCGTCAACGACCAGTCGATGTGCGGGGCCAGGGCGTCCTGGCAGCGGGCGATGGAGGCGGCGAACTCGGGTGAGGTGTCCAGGAGTTCGGCGCCCATGCCGATCCACTGCGAGCCCTGTCCGGGGAACACGAACACCGGACGCTCGAAGCTGCCGCTGCCGGTGGGAGCGGTCCCCTCGGCGACGGCTATGAGTCCGCTCAACAACTCCGCGCGGTCCTGCCCGATCACCACCGCCCGCTGCTCGAACACGGTCCGGCCCGACACCAGCGCTGCGGCCACCGCGGCCGGTTCCCACTCCGGGTGAGCCTCGACCGCCGCCCGCAGCCGCTCGGCCTGGGCACGCAGGGCCCGCTCGTCCCGGGCGGACAGCACCCACGGCACGACCGCCGGGGCGGGTGTCGTGGGCGTCGGCTCCTCGGCGGCGGGCGCCTCTTCCAGGATGACGTGCGCGTTCGTCCCGCTGATCCCGAACGAGGACACGGCGGCTCGTCGGGTCCGCTCCCCGGCCGGCCATTCCCGTGCCTCGGTGAGCAGTTCGACGGC